>JACDAH010000401.1 GCA_013695505.1 Chloroflexota bacterium
CGCCTGGCCGCCGCTGCTGACGGGCGCGTCGGCCCGCGGCGGGGTCGGCGCGAGTTCGGCGCTGGTGGGCAGCGTCGCACGCCGCGACGGCACCCACCAGGTCACCTATCGCGGTCAGCCGTTGTACCGCTACATCGGCGACGGTCAACGCCAGATCCTCTGCCAGGACGTCGTTGAGTTCGGCGGACGCTGGCTGATCGTGGCCCCGGACGGCAGCGCGGTCACCTGAGCTCCGGCGCGACGGCGGAGTGTGCCCTGGCGGCTCTCTACACTGCATCCGCTTGCGCCCGTAGCTCAGCTGGATAGAGCGTCGGTCTACGGAACCGAAGGTCAGAGGTTCGAATCCTCTCGGGCGCGCTACAGAAAGGCCTGCAAAGCGGACCCTTTTCGTTAGGACAGAGTACCGGGATCGAGATTTTGTCGCCGTTTCTTGTCGCCATGCAATCGAGGCGCGAGGCGGCGACGCGAGGCCCATCAAAATAACATCGTAGATCGTGAAACGACGCCCAGATCGTCGCTTCGGCATCTATGATGTGCGATATGGCTGGTCTGTCGGACACCAACCGAACGCTGCTGGCGCGAATGCATCGCGACCTCGACGGTCCTTTCGATGCCGATGCCGCTGCGGCAGCGGCCGGCATCGAGCCCGCGCGAGCGGCCCGGCTCCTGAGACACCTCGCGGCGCAGGGCTGGCTGACGCGGGTGCATCGCGGCCTGTACGCGACGGTCCCGCTCGAGGCGGAGAGTCCGGAGGACTGGCGGATCGATCCGTGGGCAGTCGTTGATGCCGCAATCGGCGACGGTTACGTCGGGGGTTGGACGGCGTTGCACCATTGGGATCTGACCGATCAGATCTTCGCGACGACCGTCTACCTGACGGCGCGTCCGGTGGCGCACCGGCAGCGCGAGATCGGCGGCGCTCGGTTCGAGTTGCGCCACATCGGCGGTGACGACCGATTCGGTACCAAGCGGGTCTGGCGCGGTCGCGTACCGGTGGACGTCTCCGACCGGGAGCGGACGCTCGTCGACTGCCTCGACGATCCGTCGATCGGTGGCGGGGTCCGCCATGTGGCCGAGGCACTCCAGGAGTACGCCGCCGGGGATCGCGTCGACTGGGCGCGTGTCGTCGAGTCCGGCGATCGACTCGGCAACCGCACGGTGTTCAAGCGGCTCGGACTCATCGCGGAAGAGCTCGAAGTTCCCGATGCGGATGCTCTGCTGCAGGCCTGTCGGGAGCGCGTCTCCTCCGGGGTCGGTCGGCTGGATCCGGGGCGCCCGGCCGAGGGGCCGGTCGCGCGCCGATGGGGGCTGCGACGAAACGTGAGTCTCGGCGCGTGATCATCCGCGCCGAACTCCAAGCGCGCGTGCGCGAGTGGGGCCTCACTGAGGAGGTCGTCGAGAAGGATTACGTCCTGGGCTGGCTGCTGTGGGGCGTCGGGACTCACCCCGCGTTGCGCGACGCTTGGGTCTTCAAGGGCGGGACCTGTCTGAAGAAGTGCTTCGTGGAGACCTACCGTTTCTCCGAAGACCTCGACTTCACCGTGCTCGATGGCGGACCGCTCGAGCCGGATGACCTGATGTCGGTGCTCGACGAGATGCTCGAGACCGTCGAGTCAGCCTCCGGCCTGGAATTGCGAAGCCAGCCACCCCGGCTGCGAATGCGCCCCGACGGCAGGTCGGCCGAGGGGCGCATCTACTACCGCGGTCCCCGCGGCGCGCCCGGCGAGGCCCGCGTCAAGCTCGACCTCACCTACGACGAAGTCGTCGTCGAGCCAACGGTTCGCCAGACCATCGCTCATGCCTACGACGACCAACTTCCGGGGGACGGGATGGTCCGCTGCTACTCGTTCGTCGAGGTCTTCGCGGAAAAGCTTCGGGCCCTGGGCCAGCGGACCCGCCCGCGCGACCTCTACGACGTGGTCAACCTCTACCGGCGCGCCGACCTGCGAGGTGAGCGTGGCCTCGTCGTCGACGTGCTCGCGCGCAAGTGCGAGTACAAGGCCGTGCCGGTGCCGACGCTCGAGTCGGTGACGGCCGCTGACAAGCTCGCCGACCTACGCGGCGACTGGTCGGCGATGCTCGCCCACCAACTTCCCGTCCTGCCTGCGATCGACGACTTCATCGGCACCCTCGGCAACTTGTTCGAGTGGCTGGGCGGAGCTGATCTCGCTCGACTTGAACCGGCTCCCGCCGTACGAAGCGTCACCACCGACGACACCTGGGTCGCTCCGCCCACGATGACGCGTTGGCCCGGCGGGGTGCCGCTGGAGCAGATCCGTTTCGCCGGCGCTAATCACCTCCTCGTCGACCTGCGCTATCAGGGAACGTCCCGGCTCATCGAGCCCTACGCCCTCCGCCGGTCTCGGGCGGGCAACCTGCTCGTCTACGCGATCAAGGCCGACACCGGAGAGGTCCGCGCCTATCGCGTCGATCGCATCGAAGGCGTCCGCGTGACCGATCGCGGCTTCATTCCCCGATACGCGATCGAGCTGTCGGTCGCGTTGGCCGTGACGACCGGTCGCCACGGGCCGCGACGCCGTCGCTGACTCTGCGACGCTTCGACGGATGGCGCTCCCCGGCCTGGACGTTGCTGCGATCCGACACTTCTGCGAACAGCGCGTGCCGCCGCACGCGCTTCACCAAGTCCGCGTCGAGGCCGACATCTCACCGACCGCGGTGACCATCGTTGAGGTACGCGCTCCGTGGCGAGAGGACTACGGCCCCGAATGGACACGAGGTGGCGTTGCGCGTCTGCGGTACGTCGCCAAGCACAAGCATTGGGTCCTCTACTGGCGCGACCGCAACCAGAAGTGGCACCTGTACGACCGACTCGAGCCCTCGCACGATGTCCTCGTGCTTCTCGATGAGATCGACCGCGACCCCACCTGCATCTTCTGGGGCTGAGCCGTCGCGCGCGCGACGCACCGCTCGCCCGAACTAACCCGTTTCCTACGGAACCGAAGGTCAGAGGTTCGAGTCCTCTCGGGCGCGCTCGGAAAGTTGGGCCCTTCCAGCATGTTGCGACAGAGCCCCCCGGTCCGCGGTGACTCGACGGTCGGGCTCGCCGCGTAGCGGTCGGGTACCCCTCCCTTTTCCTCGTAGGGGTCTTCGAGTGGGGCCGCGGGCTGTTCTACCTGGACCCCGACGCCATAGGTGTCCGACACCGGGCCTGCCGACCCTCGCGTGATCGAAGGTCCCAGTCGCCCGTAATTGCGATGGCTACCTGGAGCCATTACTCTGTGCGGATGGCACAAGGCTCCCCTGCCGGGACGGTAGCTCAGGCCAATGAGGAGGCCGTGCGGGCCTGGGACACCGTCCTATACGAGCGCTGGAAGCAGAACCGTAAGGTCTTTGTCGGTGCTCTGGACGAGGTCACCCAGGAGGTCTTCGATCGTGCTTCGCCACCCGAGGGCGGTCGCTGCATCGACATTGGCTGCGGGTTCGGCGAGACGACGCAACGACTCGCTGAGCTCGTGGGACCCGGGGGGTTCGTGCTCGGCACCGACTCCTCCCCGCGGTTTATCGAGGACGCCCGTCGCGAGGCGGCCGACGCCGGTGTGGAGAACGTCGAGTTCGAGGTCGCCGATGCGCAGACGGCGAACTGGGACGCCACCTACGACTACGCCTTCTCACGCATGGGGACGCAGTTCTTCGCCGCGCCCGTCCCAGCTATGCGCGCGATCCGTGGAGCGCTCAAGCCCGGCGGAACGCTCGCCAAGGTCTGCTGGCGTCGTAAGGACGAGAGCCAGTTCTGGGCGGAGACCGAACAGGTGGTGGAGCGCTTCCTCTCGCGCCCCGCGGAGTACGAAGCCGACACCTGCGGGCCGGGACCGTTCTCTCTGGGCAACCCGGAGACTTGCCGCGGCATTCTCGAGGCGGCCGGGTTCGAGGAGATCGATCTGCACCGTCGCGACTTTGCCTATTACATGGGAAAGGACATGGACGAGGCGACGGACGCCCTGCTCGCGATCGGGCCGGGGGCCGAGCTGATTCGCCTCAACGGGGAGCACGGCGAGAGTCATAGGCCCGAGATAGCCGAGGCCCTTGCCGATCACTACGCCGCCTGGCAGCAGCCGGATGGCTCGATCGTCGGTCGCGGCTCGGTCTGGATCGTCACGGCCACGAATCCCAGCTAGCAGCAATTCCTAAGGTGCAGCCAAGCGCCGTCGCCACCCGGCGTTAAGCGGAAGCCGCGGGCGCGTTGGCTGTCGGCGAGCCGATGTCAGTAACTGAAGACAGTCGACGCCCCGTCGCCGAGCCACTCCCACATTGGTGTGGCCCCCGCGACCCGAGCGTTGGGTACGAAGGTCGCGGAGTCGAGCTTGCGCGAGGTGACGCAGATCGGGCAGACGAGCAGGTCGCCGCCCCCTTCGCCGAACTGCTCGAAGAGCCGCTCGAGCGGCGGGCAGCCGTTGCAGGCCTCGCCTACCGCGTGACCGGGCTCGGCGAGGTGCACCGCGTCCTTGGTCAGGAACATCGCCACATCGCGCCCCTGCTCGAGCGCCGCACCGCCGACGAGGAACGCGATCATCACGCGCTCGGGGTCCTCCATCCCGGTGGCCAGGTTGATCAGCACCTTGTCTGCCATGACTGCCTCCCTTGAGTGTGCTGGCGCATCAGGCGGCCAGCGTGGTTGACCGACGTGCGCGGCGCTCCCAGAAAGCGAGCAACAGCGATGGCACGCAGAGGTTGAGCAGCGTGAACGGGGCGCAGGCGGCCAGCAAGAGCACCCCGGCCACGACCCCCGTCGTGGTCGCCCCGGCAGCGAGCAGCGTGCCCACCGCCAACAGCCAAACAGTGGCCACGCGGAAGCCGAAGCGCCGGCCCCGCGCAGTGGGTGGGAC
>JACDAH010000442.1 GCA_013695505.1 Chloroflexota bacterium
GGCCCATGCTCGTCGCGGCCGCGCGTCGCGGCGCCGCCCTTGGGACCCGACGTCGGATCGTCGCCGGGCCCGGACGCGGCGACGGGCTAGCATTCCCGGATGCCCAGGATGGCTATCGTCTGGTTCCGACGGGACCTCCGGCTTCACGATCATCCGGCCCTCCGGTGGGCGATCGAGGACTTCGAGCGAGTCGTGCCGCTCTACGTGCTGGACGACGCTCTGCTCAAGGGGCGCTGGGCGAGCGCCAACCGGGCGTGGTTCCTCGCGGGGGCCCTGGAATCGCTGGCGGCGGCGATCGAGGAGCGCGGCGGACGGCTGGCCGTGATCCACGGTGATCCGCGGTCGGCCGTGGTGGCGTTCGCCAAGTCAATCGGGGCGGATGCGATCCTGGCCAGCCGCGACCACGGGCCCTACGGCCGCGCCCGCGACGCTGCAGTCACCATCGCGGCTACGGGCGTCGGCATCCCATTCCTGGCCGGGCGCGGGCTGCTTGTCCACGAGCCGGAGGACATTCGGCGCGCGGACGGCGGCCCCTATTCGCTCTTTTCCCCATTCCACCGGCGCTGGTCCGAGCTGCCGCTTCGGGCCGTGTTCGACGCGCCTGGGGCGATTCCGACGGGAGACCTGGCTGCGGACGTAGCGGCGACGGCTGGGCGGATCGCAGGCCTGCTCGGCGATCCACGACCGACGGCCGATCCGGCGCTGCTCCTCGAACCGGGCGAGCCGGCGGCCCGGGCCCGCCTCGTGCGCTGGGCGGCATCGGACGCGTTGCGCGACTACCACATCGGCCGTGATCGCCTGGCCGTGGATGGCACGTCCCGCCTGAGCCAGGACCTGCGTTGGGGAACGCTTTCGCCGGTCGAGGTCGTCGAGCGCTGCGGCGGTCCGGGCGCGGGACCGGCCCGCTTCCGAGCGGAAATCGCCTGGCGCGACTTCTACGCCCATCTCCTCCGGAGCGAGCCGCGCGTCCGGCACGAGTCATTCAAGCGCGAATACGACGCGATCGAATGGCAGACCGACGAGGCGCTGATCCAGGCCTGGCGCGATGGCCGGATGGGTTACCCGATCGTGGACGCGGGGATGCGCCAGCTCCGGGCGACCGGCTGGATGCACAACCGCGCCCGGATGCTCGCGGCGTCATTCCTCACCAAGCATCTCCTGGTCGACTGGCGGATTGGCGAGGCCCACTTCATGGAACATCTCGTCGACGGTGATCCGGCCAGCAACAACGGCGGCTGGCAGTGGGCTGCCTCGACCGGGACGGACCCCCAGCCGTACTTCCGGATCTTCAATCCAACACTCCAGGGACGCCGGCATGATCCGACCGGCGACTACGTCCGGCGCTGGGTTCCGGAGCTCGCCGCGATCCCGGGCGCCGACGTCCACGAGCCGCCGCCCGGGGCATACCTGCCGCGGATCGTCGATCACGCGCTGGCCCGGGCGCGCAGCCTCGCGGCCTACGGTTCGGCGAGCGCCTCAGGACGCCGCAACGGGCCCGCCGTCTGATCGCCGGGCGCGACCAGCGAGGGCGTTCTCGAGGGTGCGGACCGCGGCCATCATCGGCTCGGGCAGGATGACCGGCGGCTCCGACCGGCCTCCATTCGACCCGGCGACGATCCGCGGATCGTCGTTGAAGACTTCGCCCGTCCGCCCGGCGCTCCGCCCGCCGAAGGCGATCATCAGGTCCGGATTTGTGGCACGAAGGGCGACCGCGACCTCGACAGCCGGCCGGATGTCGTCGGCCGTCACGACCCCGATCACCGCAGCCTGGGCCAGGGTCGCCCGCGCGGACTCCACCCAGTCCTCGACCGGGAGATCCGGACCGAGGTACAGAACCGGCAGTCGGGCGCGGCGGGCGGCGGTGCTGAACGCGAGAGCGCCGAGCTCGTGGCGGACGGTCGGCGGCAGTCCGACCATGATCGCCCCATCGCGCGGAGCCTGGCGACCGGCGGCCTGGTAGGCGGCGGCCAGCCGTCGCAGAGCGGCGTGACTCGCGGCGTGCTCACCCGCGACGCTGAGGCGACCGTCGGCCCATGCCTCGCCGACATTGGACAGGGCGGGCAACAGCACACGATCGGCGACACGCTCGAAGGAGCCCTGTCCGAACATCCGATCGAGAACGACCTCGAGCCCCGCCGCGTCGAGCCGGATTGCCGCGGTGACGAACGCGTCGATCAGGTTGAGGTCAGCGTCCCGCGCCGCGTTGTCAAAGGCGACGTCGGGGGCGACGGGTGCTCGACCAGTGGCGAGCGCCAGCGGATCACCGACGAGGATGGCGGACGCGGCCGTGCTCGGCATCCAGCCTGCGTCGATGAGCCGGCGCATCGTCCGGATCCGCTCGAGAGCTTCGTCGTCGTAGAGGCGGTAGCCGGCTGCGGTCCGGTCCGGTTCCACGATCCCGTAACGCCGTTCCCAGGCCCGCAGGACCGGGACCGAGACGCCGGAGCGCGCCGCAGCTTCCTTGATTGTGTACATAGTTCGTCTAGCATACAACCCGGATAACCCTTGACAAGCGTCCCTGTCGAGACTAAAGTCTCGACAAACCTTCTACAACGCTTCCAGCATTCCCCAGGCACGGCACCGGACGTCCCTCCTCCAGCTGCCGTGCCATCCCTGCCAAAGGACGTTCCCACCGATGAGCACTCACCGACTCTCGGCAAGCCAGTTCATCGCCCGCCCGATCGAGGAAGTCTTCGACTTCTTCTCGCGGCCGGAGAACCTGGGCCGGATCACCCCGGCGTCGATGGGCTTCGAGTTCCTGACCGATGACCGCGAGATGCGCGACGGCCTCGTGATCCGGTATCGAATCCACCCTCTCCTCGGCATCCCGATGACCTGGACGACGAGGATCACCGGTTACGAGCCGTCGTTCCGGTTCCAGGACACCCAGCTCAGTGGGCCCTACGCCCGCTGGGAGCACACGCACACGTTCGAAGCGGTCCCCGGCGGCACGCTCGTCCACGACGACATCGTGTATGCCGTGCCGCTCGGGCCGCTCGGTGATGTCGCCAACCGTCTCGTCGTTCGAACCGAGCTCGAGCGGATCTTCCGCCACCGGGCCGAGACGATCAGGACGGTGTTCGCCCCGGCCGGCGCGCCGACCGGCCTGACCGTGGCGGTGGCCGGCGGGACCGGCTTCGTCGGAGGCGGGATCGTGACCGAGCTCCATCGGCGCGGCCACGCGGTCCGCGTCCTGTCGCACCGCGGCGAGGGCGCCCGCGGTGGCCTGCCCGACGCGATCGACCTGCGCCGGGCGGACGTCCGGTCGGGCGAGGGGCTCGTCGAGGCGCTCCGCGGCGTCGACGCCCTCGCGATCGCGCTCGCGTTCAGGAACTCCCCGATCGAGGCGCCGAAGAAGCACCAGACGTTCGTCGAGGTCGACGCCGAGGGCACCGAGCGGCTGATCGCCGCGGCCCAGCAGGCGGGCGTCAAGCGGGTCGTCTACCTGTCGGGTGCGGGAGCCGGCCCAGACGCGAAGCGCCATTGGTTCCGCGCGAAGTGGCGGGCTGAGGAGGCCGTCCGCGGCTCGGGGATGACGTGGACGATCATTCGCCCGACGTGGATCTTCGGACCGCGCGACGTGTCACTGAACCGGTTCGTCGGTTTCGCCCGCCGCCTGTTCAGCGTGCCGATGACGAACAACGGGTCGCAACTCCTGGCGCCGGTCTTCATCGATGACGCGGCGAGCCTCGCCGCGGACTCGCTCGTCGCCGAGGGCGCCGCGGGCCAGGTCTTCGAGCTCGGCGGACCCGAGACGCTGAAGATGCGCGAGATCATCCGAACAGCGCTGCGGGTCGCCGGCCTGCGCCGCCCGATCGTGCCCGGCCCGACGCCCCTGATCAAGCTCATCGCGATCCCCCTGTCGTGGCTGCCGACGCCGATCCTCAGCCCGGACGCGGTGGACTTCATCAACCAGCCGGCCACCGTCGATCTGGCGCCGCTCCTCAAGCGGATGCCGCGCCGCCTGACCCCGCTCGAAGAAGGGCTCCGAACCTACCTCGCTCCGCTGAGCGGCGACGCGAGCCTCGACTTCGATCGACCCACTCCAGCCACGTCGACGGCCTTGTCGGGCCCGGGGTCCGCCCCGCTGCACCCGCGATGAACGCGTGAGCCTCTGGAATGCGTCGTCCTTGATCCTGCGCGAGCGCGCCGCGACCTGATCACCGCCCGGACCGGCACCCCCCGCTCGGGGACGGCAGGTCGTTCAGCTCCGCTCGAGGTAGCGCTCGCGCTCCCAGTTGTGGACCATCGCGTCGTAGGTCTCCTGCTCGACGCGGGCCGCGTTCAGGTAGTGGTCGACGACGTCCTGGCCGAAGATCTCCGGCGCAGCCTCCGACCGTTCCAGCTCGGCGATCGCCTCGTACAGGGCTCGCGGCATTCGCGGCACCCCCTTCGCGACGTAGCCGTTGCCCTTGAACTCGTCGACGAGCTGGAGCTCCTGGTCGATGCCGTGGAGGCCGGCTCCGATCATCGCCGCGTACGTCAGGTAGGCGTTCATGTCGCCGCCCGGGAAGCGATCCTCGACGTGGAGCGCCGGTCCGTGGCCGACCAGACGGAACCCCGTCGTCCGGTTGTCCCGGCCCCAGACGATGTTGACCGGCGCCCACGACAGCGAGGCGAACCGCTTGTAGCTGTTGATGTTCGGGGCGATGAAGATCGCGAGCTCCCGCGACAGGGCCATCATCCCGGCGACGAAGTGGCTGAACTGCTTGCTCATGCCGTAGGGCAGTCCCGCATCGGGGTCGTGGGTCAGCGGCTCCTGGCCGTCCCTGTCCCAGGTGCTCATGTGGAGATGGCCCGATGACCCGGTCCACGTATGGTCGGGTTTGGCCATGAACGTGATCCCCCAGCCGTTGAGGTAGGCGATCTCCTTGGCACCGTGCTTGAAGATCACGCTCCGGTCGGCCGACTCGAGGACATGGTCGTAGCGGATGTTGACCTCGTGCTGGCCGGGTGCCGCCTCGCCCTTCGAGAACTCGATCGGGACTCGCGCTTCCGTCATCTGGTTGCGGAGCAGGCGATGGAGCGGTTCGGCCTTCGTGGCCTGGAGCAAGTGGTAGTCCTCGTTGTAGTAGCCGAACCGCTGGGGAATGCCCCAGCCGAGCTTCGCCGACTCTTCCCAGGACTCCTTGAGGACGTAGTACTCGAACTCGGAGCCGGCCTTGATGGTCAGGCCGTGATCGGCTGCCCGAGCGATCTGGCGCTTGAGGATCGTCCGCGGCGAGATGGCGATCTCGGAGTGGTCCTCTTCGGTGTAGACGTCGGACAGGACCATGGCAGTCTTCTCGAGCCACGGCAGAACGCGGAGCGTGTCCCAGACCGGCTCGGCGATCCAGTCGCCGTAGCCCGTCTCCCAGTTCATCAGCGAAAACCCCTCGGGCGTGTTCATCTCCATGTCCGTGCCGAGGAGGTACGTGCAGAAATGGGCGCCGTGGTCGATGACCCCGGCCAGGAACGCGTCGGCCTGGACGCGCTTGCCCATGAGCCGGCCCTGCATGTCGGTGATCGCCACGATCAGGGTGTCGATCCGCCCATCACGGACCATCGCCTGGAGCTCCTCGAGGCGAGGATGGCTGCGATCCGCGTACGAGGCGCGATGGTCGCCGTGCTGGGTCGGGGACATCGAAACCCTCCGCGCCGCCGGAGCGGCCTGCTGCTGTTGACGACCGCTACTTCGCGGTCATCCCGCCGTCGGCGACGATGACGCTGCCGGTGACGAACGACGATTCGTCGGAAGCGAGGAAGAGCGCGACGTTGGCGATTTCGCGCGGCTCGCCCGGCCGGCCGATCGGCTGGAACGAGTCGATCGTCGCATAGACCTCGCGCAACCCGCCGAGCATCTCGGCGTGGGCGTGGTTGATCGGGGTGTCGACCCAACCGGGCGCAATCGCGTTGCAGCGGATGCCCTGTTTGGCATAGTCGAGGGCGATCCCCTTGCTGAGCATGACGATCGCGCCCTTCGAGGTCGCATAGATCGCGAGGAACGGCTCGGCGACGAGGCCGTTGACCGAGCTCGTGTTGATCAGGGATCCTCCGCCGCCGCGGAGCATGTGGGGTATGGCGTAGCGGCAGCCGTAGATGCAGCCCTTGACGTTGACATCGAGGGTTCGGTCGACGACCGCGTCGGGAACCTCGTGGAACACGCCCGGAATGTTGATCCCGGCGTTGTTGAACACGGCGTGGAGCCCGCCCCAGCGGTCGACGGTGGCGTCCGTCCAGGCCTGGACTTGACGCGGGTCCGACACGTCGCCGGCGACCGCGACGGCGGCGTCGCCGATCTCCGCGGCCACCGCGGTTACCGCATCGCCGTTGACATCGACGCAGGTGACGCGGGCGCCCTCTTCGGCGAACCGGATCGCCGTCGCCCGTCCGATGCCCGAGCCGGCGCCGGTCACGATCGTGACCTTGCCGCTCAGTCGATCGCCCATCGTCCACCTCCAGCCGCGACGCGCCTGGCGGGCTGGTAGCCGGCGGCGTGTCGCGATCGGTTGAAACTCCTGATCCCCGACGCCTATTGTTGCGACGGGGGAGTCCTCGCGTCCCGGCGAACCGTCACGTGCATCGGATGGAGGAGGTAGGGATGGCTGGTTCGGATACTGAACGACTCCACCAACTGGGGTACGCCCAGGAATTGCGCCGCGGGATGCGGACGTTCTCCAACTTCGCGGTCTCGTTCACGATCATCTCGATCCTGTCGGGCTGTCTGACGCTCTTTGCGTTCGCCATGAACACCGGCGGGCCGCAGGTCATGACCCTCGGCTGGCTCTTCGTCGGGTTCTTCGTCATCCTCGTCGCCCTCGGGATGGCGGAGGTCGCCTCGAGCTATCCCACGGCCGGTGGCCTGTACTACTGGTCAGCGAAGCTGGCCGGCAACAACGCCCCGGCGTGGTCGTGGTTCACGGGCTGGTTCAACCTGATCGGCCAGGTCGCCGTCACTGCGGCGATTGACTTCGGGCTGGCCGTGTTCATCAATGGGTTTCTCTTCCTCCAGTTCGGCGTCCCCACCGACCACGCGATCACGGTCGCGATCTTCGGCGCCGTCCTCCTCGCCCACGCTCTGTTGAACACCTTCGGCATCGGTCTGGTCGCCCTGTTCAACTCGGTCTCGGTGTGGTGGCATGTCGTCGGCGTCGCGGTCATCTTCATCGCGATGTTCTTCCTGGCCCCGGCCCGGACCGACCTCGGGACGGTGTTCACGAAGTTCGTAAACAATACGAGCGTCGATCCTGCTGTCGCCGTGCTGCCGGCGATCTACGTCGTGCTGATCGGCCTGCTCAATGCCCAGTACACGCTCACCGGCTTTGACGCCTCGGCCCACATGTCCGAGGAGACGCACGACGCGTCGACATCGGCCCCACGCGGGATCGTGTTCTCGGTCGTGATCTCGGTGATCATGGGCTTCATCCTCCTCACCGCGATGAACGTCGGGATCAACCCGAACGTCGGGCCCGACGGCGTCGACGGTTACGCCCGTGCCCTGGCGACGCCGAGTGGCGTGCCGCCGGCCCAGATCTGGATCGACGCCGTCGGCCAGACCGGCGGGCTTTTGATCCTGCTCCTCGTGATCGGCGCCCAGTTCTTCTGCGGAATGGCATCGGTGACCGCCAACTCCCGGATGATCTACGCGTTCTCTCGCGACGGGGCGATCCCCGGCAGCTCGTTCTGGCACCGGATCAACCCGCGGACGCGGACGCCAACCAACTCGATCTGGCTGGCGGCGATCGCTGCATTCATCCTGGGACTGCCGTACCTGTACAGCACGGCTGCCTTCTTCGCGGTCACATCGATCGCGGTGATCGGGCTATACATCGCGTACATCATTCCGGTCTACCTGCGTCTGCGGGCGGGCTCGAATTTCGAGCCTGGTCCCTGGAACCTCGGTCGGTGGAGCCGACCGATCGGAATCGTCGCCACGATATGGGTCGTGTTCATCGCGATCCTGTTCATGCTTCCGCAGGTCGCTCCCGTTCGAATCGACACCTTCAACTACGCCCCGGTGACCGTGGGCGCGGTCATCCTGTTCGCCGGTGGCTGGTGGGTGCTTTCGGCTCACAAGTGGTTCAAGGGCCCGAAGGTCCAGGGAACTGCCGAGGAGCTGGCGTCCATCGAGCGCGAGCTGGATCTCGCGGGGGCCTGACGCGAAGCCGGTCAGAATCACGAACGCCCGGCCATCGGCCGGGCGTTCCGATTCGTGCGCGGCGGTCAGTAGAGCATGGTCGTCCCGGTCGGGAACGTGAAGTCGAACGCGTTCGGGCTGAGCGGCCCGTCCGGGTCGTACTCGGTGACACGGGCATCACGGGTCACGTTCCCGCCGATCGACTCGACGAGACGGAGGATCACGCCGTCGGCCCGATCGACCGCGATCCGGATCCGGAAGTCGGGCCGGTCCGCGCTCATCTCGATCGTCCGGGGATGGTCGCACTCGACGACGATCGCCTCGCGCCCACCGACCTCGTCAGGTCCGACGATCCGGCAATCGCCCGTCGACAGCACGTTCTGGCAGTACCCGGCGGGATGGACGAAGGCGTCGGGCAGGGTCTCCATCGGCAGGGCCGTGAGGGGGGCGTAGACCCGGCTCGGGCCCGGCAGGTCCCGTGATCCCGGCCCGCTGACGCCGACCACGCCACGCCGAACCGGCCGCTCCGTCCCGAGCCGGTGGGGCGCGCTGTACGTCCGCACGACCTCGCCGTCGGACAGCCAGAGATCGAAGTTGGCGGCGATCCCGAGGGCCGGCTGGCTGGTCGTGACCCGGGCATCGCTTGGATGGCGGAGCACGACGTCAACGATCGCCAGCTGGGCCCCCGCGACCCCGAAGGTCCGCTCTTCGATCCGCATCCGGAGGGTGTCGAAACGGAGCTCCGCGTCGCGCATGAAGGTGAACAGGTCGGCGAGGCTCGGCAGCTCGTCGGCGGGAAGGGCGACGAGCTCGGGTCGCGGTCGACGCCCGACCGGCATCGGCAGGTCGGCGGCGCGGTCCCAGGGCTGGACGGTGGTCATGGCGGCGATTGTAGCGGCCCGCAACCCCTCGACAGGCGCGCGCGGCGACTCGAGGGCGTGCGGCCGGTGGCGCGCTCGTGCTCCTGTCCTTCAATACGGAGGAACGGGCCTCCTGACCATCCCGCTCGGGCTTGCCTGGATCCTCATCGGGGCCGTCTTCTTCGCCGATGCCCCGTCGCGGCGGACATGAGGCTGGGCCCTCGCCGCGGCGCGTGAGCTGCCCTCAGCCTCCGGACAGCCCTCCGGCGAGGCCGGGCTCCGTCATCGCCGCGGGGTCGAGGAGCTTGTCAAGCCGATCGGCCGCGACTCCCTGCTCCGTCGCGAGCTCGCGGATCGTCCGGCCCGTCTTGAGCGCCTCCTTGGCGAGCGTCGTCGCGGCGTCGTAGCCGAGCTCCGGGGCCAGCGCGGTCGCCAGCATCAGCCCCTGCTCGACGAGCGCCGGCCCACGCTCGGTCGCGGTCAGCCCGGTCACCGCCCGGTCGGCGAAGTTGCGGGCGGCGGCGGCGAGGAGCTCGATCGACTCGAGGAGTGAGGCGGCGGTCACCGGGAGCATCACGTTCAACTCGAGGAACGAGCCCGTCTGGCCGAATGCGACGGTCGCGTCGTTGCCGAGAACCCGAGCGACGACCATCGTCAGGCTCTCAACGATCACCGGGTTCACCTTGCCGGGCATGATCGACGAACCGGGCTGCGTCTCCGGCAGGGCAATCTCGGCGAGCCCGGCCCGCGGACCCATACCCATCAGCCGGATGTCGCTCGCGATCTTCCACAGCGACAGGGCGATCGTCCGGAGGGCGCCGTGGGCGGCGATCGCCGCGTCGAGCGTGGCCTGGGCGTGGAAGTGATTCGCGGTCTCGCGGACCTCGAGGCCGGTCAGGTCGGACAGGCGGCGGGTCGCGGCCGCCGCGTAGTCCGGGTGAGCGTTGATCCCGGTCCCGACGGCGGTCCCGCCGAGCGGGACGCTCAGCAGTTCGGCCTGGGCGGCGCGGGCCCGGCGGATCGACTCCTCGAGTTGGCCGGCGTAGCCGCGGAACTCCTGGCCGAGGCGGATCGGCGTCGCGTCCTGGAGATGCGTTCGCCCGGTCTTGATGACCGGCCAGAGCTCCTCGGCCTTGGCGTCGAGCGCCGAACGCAGCGTCTCGAGCGCCGGCAGCAGCCGTTCCTCGATCGTCATCGCCGCAGCCAGCTGGAGCGCGGTCGGGATCACGTCGTTGGAGGACTGGCACTTGTTGACGTGGTCGTTGGGGTGGACGCGGGTCGGATCGCCGATCATCGCCGCAAGCGATCGGGTCGCCAGGTTGGCCACCACCTCGTTCATGTTCGTGTTGGTCGACGTGCCCGATCCGGTCTGGTAGATGTCGATCGGGAACTGGTCGTCGTGGCTGCCGCCGGCGACCTCGTCCGCCGCGGCGGCGATGGCGGCCGCGATCTCCGGGTCGAGCAGGCCGAGCTCGGCGTTCGTCTCGGCCGCCGCCTGCTTGACCAGGGCCAGGGCCCGGAGGAACGGCCGCGGGAACCGCTGGCCCGAGATGGGGAAGTTCAGGACCGCACGCTGGGTCGAGGCACCGTACAGCGCGGCGGCCGGGACCTCCATCTCACCCATCGAGTCGCGCTCGATCCGGTTGACTGCTCGCGGCTCGATCGTCATGCCTCGATTGTACGGGGGATGCCCCTCGTCACGGCTCGATCGGGTGGATGCGCCTGCGGTGGAACCCGACCTCCTCGAAGCCCGCCGAGCGCGCCGGCGCCGGATCCCCGGGCCCCGTAGACTCGGCCGCGGAAGGAGAGCGACCGCATGCCGACGATCCGGGCGAACGGCCTCGACATCGCCTACGACGTCCACGGCGCCGGCCCGCCGCTGGTCTTCCTCCACGGCGCCACGTCGCTCGGCTCGCGCGACTTCGCCGCCCAGATCCCGCTGTTCTCGAGGGCGCTCCGGATCTTCGTGCCTGATGCGCGCGGTCACGGCCGCACGCGGTGGGACGTCGGCGACGGTTTCCGCTACGACTGGCTCGTCGAGGACCTCGCCGCCTTCGTCGACGCCATCGGTCTCGACACATTCCACCTGGTCGGATTTTCGATGGGCGCGATGACGGCGCTCCAGTACGCGGTCAATCACGCCGAACGGCTCCGGACCATGACGATCGTTGGGAGCACGACCCAGCGCGAGCCGCGCGCCGCCGTGGCCCGCTGGCTCATGGACCCGGAGCGGGCCGACCGCGAGGAGCCGGCGTGGGTCGCCGAGCTCGGTCGGCGCCATGACGCCGGCCAGGGCGTCGATGCGTGGCGGCGCCTCCTGCCGGCCATTGCTGCTGACGTTGCCGTCCAGCCGCTTCTGACGCCGCGCGATCTCCGGCGGATCGACTCGCCGGCGATGGTCGTCTGCGGTGACCGTGACCCGTTCGTGCCCGTCGATCACGCATGGGGGATCAGCCGCCAACTTCCGGAGGGTCGCCTGTTCGTCGCGCCCGGCTGCGGCCACGAGGTGATGTCGCGCAAGCCGGCCCTGTTCAACGAGGCCCTGGCCGGCTTCTTCCGGTCGACTGCTGTCGTCGCCGCCGAGCGGGCGGAAGCCGACCGGATCGCCCGAGCGGAGACGCCGCACCCGACGAGGCCGACGCTGACGCCAACGCCGAGCC
>JACDAH010000446.1 GCA_013695505.1 Chloroflexota bacterium
GTCTTCACGGGCGCCCTCGCCCGGGCCGCCGGCGAGAACGTCGGGACCTACGCGATCAGCCTGGGCACGCTCTCGGCGGGCTCGAACTACTCGATCAGCTTCACGACCGGCCGGACGTTCGCGATCACCAAGGCCAGCTCGGCCACGGTCGTGACCTGCCCGACGAGCGTCGTCTACAACGCCACCGCCCAGACGCCGTGCACCGCGGCCTACTCGGGGGTCGGCCTGGCCGGCGGCTCGCTGACGGTGAGCTACACCGCCAACACCAACGTCGGCACGGTCACCGCCAGCGCGACCTACGCCGGCGACGCCAACCACTTCGGCAGCAACGACTCCAAGGACTTCGCGATCACCAAGGCCACGGCCACGGTCGTGATCACCTGGGCGACGCCCCAGACCTACACCGGCTCGAGCCATCCGGCGACGGCCACGATTAACGGCGTCGGCGGCGAGACGAACCTCAGCCCGGCCGCCACCCTCGAGTACTTCGCGGGCTCGACCGCGGGCACCGCCGGGAGCGGCACGAGCACCGCTCCGACGAACACCGGGACGTACACCGTCCGGGCCAGCTTCGCCGGCAACTCGAACTACAACGCCGCCTCGGCCACCAAGACGATCACGATCTCCAAGGCCGTCCTCACTGTTACTGCCGCGAACAAGGCGGGTCAGTATTCCGACGCTCTCCCTCCCTTGACGGCCAATTTCACCGGGTTTCAGGGCGGCGAGACCTTGGCAACATCCGATGTCACCGGGGCACCGGCGCTGTCAACGACGGGAGCCTCCACTAGTCCGGCCGGCACGTATCCGATCAACGTTGCAATTGGCTCGCTCGCGTCAAGTAACTACACTTTCGCGTTCGTCTCCGGCATCCTGACAATGGTCCAGGAGAATGCCACCATCGCCTACACGGGCGACACGCTCGGCCAGACGCGGGCGAATCTCACGCTTCAAGTCACTGTTCGTGATAGCGCGTCCATCGGGTACGCCGGCACAAACCCGGAACCCAGCGGAACAATTGGCGACATCCAGAAGATGTGGATCCGGTTCGACATCTACGGAGCGACATCGTGCCCGGCAGCCGGGACTCCCGTCGCCTCGCTGTATGCGCAGGTGGCAGACAGCGGCAACGGAGCTCTCAACGACGGGATCGGCACCGCAACGACGACCTGGACCTCATCAACAGAAACCGCGTACTGCGTCGTGGCAAGCCTTGTCGACGATGCCAATGCATCGAACGGCAGTACCAACCAGTGGTATGTCGCCCCGGCCGCCGACACGACCGTCATCAACTTCTACGACAACACAGGAAAGTTCGTGACCGGCGGCGGTTGGATCCTCGATCCGGCCGGCGGCGGAAACGGCAAGGGCAACTTCGGGTTCGTCGGTCGCTACAACAAGAACAACCAGCCCCAGGGCCAGGTGGTCTACGTCTTCAGGGGCACGTACAACGGCGTCGCAGCGACGTACGTGGTCAAGAGCAACGCCCTCACGGCGCTCAGCTTCACGCCGACGATCGACGCCAACGGCGTCGAGACATATCCGATCAAGGCAACCCTGCAAGGCAAAGCCAACCTCCAGATCAACCGTGCAAGCGATGGCGCCTCTCTCTTCAGCGAGGGGAACGCAACGTTCATTGCGGCCGTCACCGATAGCGGTGCGAGTTCGGGGAT
The DNA here is from genome assembly GCA_013695505.1 of Chloroflexota bacterium. Classification (GTDB taxonomy): domain Bacteria; phylum Chloroflexota; class Limnocylindria; order Limnocylindrales; family CSP1-4; genus CF-46. The sequence continues at coordinate 1,671 of JACDAH010000446.1, forward strand.
CGGTCAGGACGATTTCGCGATTACGGTGACAAGGAGCGATGGGACGCAGTTCAAGTTCGTCCCCGTGACGAAGCTCAGTGGTGGCAACGTCGTCGTTCACATGAGGTAGGCCGACAGCTTCCGAGCGCGCATCGAGGGCCCGTCCCATGAGGGATCGGCCCTCGATGATTCCGAGCGGAACCTCCACACGAATTCGCGACCCGCGACTTGGCACGTTGCCAGGCACCGGTAGCTGCCCGGGGCGCACGCTGGAGACTCGGCCGGCGCGTCGCGACCTTTTCGGCGACCCGACCGACGTTGAATACACGCCGCTCCGACCCGCCGCGCCCGCCCGGCCAAGGCCGCCTGCGCCACCCGGCCGGTACTCCTGGGGGGCGCACCCGCGCACCAAACCGCCCGAATCGGCCATCGACGCCTGTTACCCCGGAACCTGAGGATCGGCCCTGAACGGACCGCCGTCCACACCTCAGGGAGTCGTCGATGCCTCTGCCCGCCGTCCTCCGCCGCGCGCTCACGGCCGTCGCCGCGATCACCTTGCTGACGATCCCATCGGCCTTCGCCGAAACGGTGACCGGCGACGCCGATATCGTCGCGCCGGGGATCCAGGGCACGATCGACCTCGGCACGGCCCTGCCCGGCCAGGACGTAGAGCTGGATGTCGCCTTCGTCCTCGAGTGCTCGGGCACGAACCACGTCGATGCCCGACAGAGCGTCCGCCTCTCGCCCTCGGCTCGCTCGATCCCGGCGGGTGGCTCCTACGGCGTCGCGAGCCTGACCATCCCGATTCCGGCCGGCTGGCCGGCCGACGGCGAGCCCTGCCCGGCGGGAATCGCGCCCGGCGCCGGAAGCAGTCACATCATCGTCACCGCACCACCGACCGACGGCACCGACTACCGGTACACCTTCAGCTGGAGCCGGAGCCTGGTCCCGAGCAGCGCCACGGACGGCGTGGTCTTCGAAGGCACGCCGCCGAGCGTCGTCATCCTGCTCGACGTCTCGGAGAACACTCCGCCCTCGCTCGTCCTGCCCGGCGACATGCTCGTCGAGGGCGACACGACCGGTGGCGCGACGGCGGCCTACTCCATCTCGGCGACCGACACCCAGGATGCGACCCCACCGATCCCGGTGTGCGACCCGGGCCTCGGCTCGCTGCTCCCGCTCGGGACCACGACGGTCAACTGCTCGGCGACGGACGGCGGCGGCCTGACGACGACCGGCAGCTTCGAGATCACGGTCGTCGACACCACCGCGCCCGTCATGCCGAATCTCGCGGACTACGAAGTCACGACCAGCGATCCGGCCGGGACGACGTTCTACCTGCCCTTCTACCCGGCGTTCGTCGAGGCGGTGGACCCCGCGCCCACTGCGGTCTGCCTGCCCGCGGACGGCACGGCGATCCAGGTCGGGACGACCACGGTCACCTGCACCGCCAGCGACGCGTCCGGAAACCACTCCTCGATGTCGTTCGATGTGCTGGTGACCTACGTCCCGATCGTCCCGCCCGTCGAATGGTCGGCCGTCTGGGGCGAGCCTGTCGCGACGACCACATCGACCTTCACGGCAAACACCGGCCGGAACGTGCCGGTCAAGGTCGAGATCTTCGCCGACGGCGTCGAGCAGGCAAGCGGCGACGCGCGCCTCTCCGTGACGCCATGTGGCGGCGGCACGGGGACGATCATGAGCCTCAACCGGGGCGGCGGCGTGTGGGGCGGCCACCTCGCCACTGCGCTGCTCGGTCCGGGCTGTTATGTGGCGACGGCGACGCTCGATGGCAACGTCGCCGGCTCCATCCGGCTGATCCTGCGCGGTGCCGAACCGGCTTCGGCGTCGGGCAATGGCAAGAGTCGCACCGCGCACTGAAGCCAGCGCAGCACCGCACCTGTCCTCGGGGCGACCTTCGTCGTGAGCTCCGCTCGGACGGCCTATTCGGCGCTCGTCGCCGCCCGGATCTGAACGTTGCCGAACGTGGCCGCGCAGTCGCTCGTCGGCCACGGCGCCCCGGGCAGGACCCGTTGCCCCGCCGCGTACGACGCGGCGCGGTAATCCTGCACGTCAGGGCAGACTGAGGCGTCGGACGCGTCGGCCCAGACGCCGACTCCATAGGTCCGGCTTGCCGCCGCGTAGACGTAGTCGCCGACGCGTTCCTGGTAGATGTCGTGACCGGGGTACGTCGCCCGAATGTCACCGAGCGGCCCCGTCAGGAGGGTGGACCACGCTCCGGGGCTCCCGCTCGCATCGAGTGTCGCCCTCCGGAAGATGCCGTGATAGCCGCGACTCGACGTCATGTCAGCGCCGCGCCACGGGTCGGTGAGGGCCTCGTACATGAGGTAGATAGCACTGCCGTCCGGGGCGATCGCGGGCGCCGAGTAGATCGGCCGGTCGCCCGCGAGCGACACCGTCTCCGGCGCGCTCCAGGTCAGGCCACCGTCCTCGGAATGCGAGAGCCTGGTGACTTCGTGATTGAGCCCGAGGCTGCCGTCGCCCCAGGCGTCGACGATCTCGTTCGTCGCGTCGGCGCCGGTCGGCGCCCCGTTGGCGATGTCGACCGAGGGCATCGACAGGAGGTCGATCCGGGCACCCGCGCCGCCGTCGGCGACGCATCGCCCGGAGACCTGGTCGATATTGAAGCAGGCGTCATTGGCCGGGATGACGTCGCGCGGCTTGGTCCACGTCTTCCCACCATCGAACGACTTCTGGAGCGTGTGAGCCCCGAGGCCGGGCGTGCCGACCTGGAAGTGGGTGTAGAAGAGGTAGACGACACCGTCGCTATCCGTCCGGATGTTGCAGGCGCCCCGGAAGCCCTTCGCAGCGTTGGCCGTGGCCGACCGGACCTGCTTCATGGTCCACGTGTCGCCCCCGTCACGGGATCGCGCGACCTGTTCGGTCTGGGAGAAGCCGGCTCCCTGGCCATTGCTCCGGTACTCGTCGACGCAGACGTAGACGCTCCCGAAGTACGGGCTGGACGCGGCGTTGTCGGCCCAGACCTGCTCCTTGTCCTCGAACGTGGTCGCGCTCGTGCGTTCGGTGACGATGACCGGCGCCAGCCAGGCATTCTTGTCGGCGAAGTTCTCCGGGGTCGGATTGTCCATCCGCGAGACCCCGATCGCGAGGTAGCCGCGGATCGGCTCCTGCTGCGGGAATGTCGCGTTGAGCGCGCCGGCGAGATTCACGTAGTAGAGCCGTGAGCCGTTCTCCCACGAGAAGGCACCATTGACCCGCCGCGGGCCGAATGCCACCGCCGGATCGCCGGACGAGATCAGGCCGTTCTCGGCGTACCACGGCAACGTCCCGATCGGTCCGGTGTGCGGGGTGCAGTCCGCCACCGCCGTCGACGGACAGTCGCGAGAGGTGATCCCGGTGTAGGTCGGCTGGGTCCACGTCCGGCCGCTGTCAAACGAGAACGACACCCCGGACAGTCCGACACCCCGGTTCGAGCCGCGGCAGGTCCCTGACCCGGTGGCCGCGTCTTCGGGGCACGGCTGCCAGTCGACGAAATCGTTGAAGCCGGCAGCGAGGACCGCCGGGCGGTGTGCATCCATGGCGACTGCGGGTTCGTTCTGATGGTTCTGGGGCGTCGTCCCGACCGGGCTGCCGTTCGAGACAAGGGAGGCGCTGGGGCCCAGGGCGATCACGCCGGGCGCGGACAGCACGAGGGACAGGACCAACGCGACGGGCGGAGCGAGAAGCCTGCGCATCCGGGGATCCTCCAGTTGGCGAGGTGGACCGGCGCGGGGGCCTGGCCGGGAAGTCGAACGACGGCGCGCCACGGGGGATCGTACTCCCCGCGTCTCGACGGTATCACCCCACGTCGGGCGTCGTTGCCATACGATCGGGGAGTGACCCCCGATCTCCAGGCGACCCTCAAGAAGCTGCCCGACCGACCCGGCGTCTACCTGATGCGCGACGCCCGAGGCGACGTCGTGTACGTCGGCAAGGCGCAGAGCCTCCGGAGCCGCGTCAGGAGCTACTGGCAGAAGGCCACACCGATCGGCGAGCAGCACCGGATCCGCTCGGTCATCGATCGTGTCGTCGACGTCGAGTACACCCTCACCGACTCGATCAGCGAGGCCCTCCTCCTGGAGATCAACCTCGTCAAGCGCTACCGGCCGCGGTTCAACGTCCGGCTCAAGGACGACAAGAGCTACCCGTACATCAAGATCACCAAGACCGACGACTTCCCGCGTGTCGAGCGGACGCGGAAGCTCGTGGGAGACGGCAGCCGCTATTTCGGGCCGTATGCGAGCGCGAGCAGCGTCGACGAGTCCATGAACCTGGTCCGGCGGCTCTTCCCGTTCCGGACCTGCACGATCGACATCACGGACGGCCAGCGGGCCCTCGCCCGGCCGTGCCTCCTCTTCCACATCAAGCGCTGCCAGGGCCCCTGCATCGAAGCCGTCTCGAAGGCCGAATACGGAGCCCAGATCTCGCAGATCGAGCTCTTCCTCGAGGGCCGCCAGGAGTCGGTGGTCAAGGCGCTCTCGGCCGACATGGCGGCGGCGTCGGCGACGATGGACTACGAGAGGGCCGCCACCCTCCGCGACAAGGTGCGCTCGATCGAGCGGACGATGGAGAGCCAGAAGATGGCCGCGTTCAAGCGGACCGAGCTCGACATGGTCGGCCTCGCCCGGCAGGACAACCAGGCGGCGATCCAGCTCTTCGCGATCCGCAACGGCCAGCTCGTGGGGCGCGACGTGTTCCTGCTCGACGCGGTCCGCGAGGCGCCCGACGAGGAAGTTCTCTCGAGCTTCCTGCTCCAGTACTACGCCCGGGCGACGTCGATCCCACCCCAGGTCATGGTGCCGTGCCCGCTCCCCGACGCCGGTGACGTCGAGGCGTTCCTGGCGTCGCGTCGCGGCAGTCCGTCGCGGCTCGCCGTTCCACAGCGCGGCGAGAAGCGGGAGCTGATGGCGCTCGCGACGCGCAACGCCGGCGAAACGCTCGCTCGCGAGCAGGCCCGCTGGATGGCCGACGAGGGCAAGACGCTCGGTGCGCTCGAGGAGCTGGCCGAGGCGCTCGGCCTGCCGGGTCCGCCGCTCCGGATCGAGTGCTACGACATCTCGAACATCCAGGGCTCGGACACGGTCGGGAGCATGGTCGTCTTCGAGGAAGGGAAGCCGAGGACGGGCGAGTACCGCCGGTTCAAGATCCGGACCGTCCAGGGCTCGAATGACTTCGCCTCGCACCAGGAGGTCCTGCGGCGTCGCTTCCGCCGGGCGAAGGACGGCGACGAAGGTGCCGAGGAGGCGCTCCGCTGGGCGATGCCCGATCTCGTGATCATCGATGGCGGGAAGGGCCAGGTCAGCGCGGCAAAGGAAGTCCTCGACGAGCTCGGGCTGCACGATCTGCCGCTGGCCGGACTGGCAAAGGAGCGGGAGGAGCTGTTCCGGCCGGGGATCGCCGTGCCGGTCGTCCTGCCGGCGACATCGTCGGCCCTGTATCTGGTCCAGCGGCTTCGCGACGAGGCTCACCGCTTCGCGATCACCTATCACCGCGACCTGCGATCGAAGCGCCAGACGCGCTCCGCCTTCGACGACCTGCCGGGCGTCGGCCCGAAGCGCCGGCGCGCCCTCCTGCGCGTGTTCGGGTCGGCCAAGCGCGTCCGCGAGGCACCAGTCGAGCAGATCGCGGCGGTACCCGGGATCGGCGCGGCGCTGGCGGCTCGAATCAAGGAGACCCTCGAGGCGTAAGCCCTGTCTCCAGGCCTCGCCCGGCGGCACGCTCCGATTCTCGTGGGGCGTACACATGGGACAGGATTTGACGAACCCTGCTCGGAATCTGCGTGATCTGCACGCTGAGCGTGAACCCTGTGCAGGAACCAGATCGAATCGGGCATGGAGGCGGGCCAGGGATGGGAATCCGGTCTCATGTGCACACGGGGCGAGGATCGGGCGTCCGGGCGAGTGGGCGTGACCCCGTTGGCTGTTGCCCCATCCTGTCGTTCTGCGGCCTAGGTGCGGTCCTGCTCGCGTCTCCGCCGCCCGCCTGTGTGCCGGCCTGACCATCCGCCGCCACGCGACCGGTCGCCGGGGTCCTTCCTGTATCATCCGCCGCTGATGCGTAGAAGTGGCCCAATCCTGATCCTCGTCATCGGCATTCTTGCCCTGATCGTCGATTTCGTCCCCGGTCTCGCCGTCCCTGACTCGTCGGAGGCCGGCAGTCGCCCGATCGAGACCAAGCTGGGCCTCGATCTCCGGGGCGGTCTCCGTGTCGAGTACCGCGCGGAGCCGGTCAACGGCAAGGCGCCGCGACCCGAGGACCTCGAGGTCATTCGCGGGATCATCGAGAGCCGGGTGAACTCGACAGGCGTCTCGGAGCCCGTCATCACGACCCAGGGCTCCGACCGGATCGTCGTCGAGCTGCCCGGCGTCTCCGACCCGAATGCCGTCCGCGAGCTGGTCCGCCAGACGGGCCTGCTCGAGTTCGTCCCGCTCGGCACCACGTCGAAGCAGAAGGGCGAGGTCGTCGACCCGGCCCAGTTCCCGCCGCTGTTCCCGGGCACCGAGCTGTCGTCGGCCACGCTGGGCACCGATCCGACGCTCGGCCGGGTCGTGAACTTCCAGCTGAAGGACGACGGGGCGAAGAAGTTCGCCGACTTCACCGCCAAGCACATCGGTGAGTACTTCGCCATCGTGCTTGATGGAAAAGTCGTGTCGGCGCCCCAGATCGACGGTTCGATCCCGGGCGGCAACGTCCAGATCTCGCAGAAGGGGACGATCGGTGGCTATCCGCTGAAAGAAGCCACCCAGCTCGTGACGGTCCTCCAGTTCGGCTCGCTGCCCTTCCCGATCACCGAGCTGTCGAACAACACGATCAGCGCGACCCTCGGCGAGCAGTTCCTGAGCCAGAGCCTGCTCGCGGGCGTCGTCGGGATCCTGCTCGTGATGCTGTTCATGTTCATCTACTACCGGCTGCCCGGCGTCATCGCAAGCTTCGCCCTCATTTACTACAGCCTGGTGCTGCTCGCCATCTTCCGGCTCGTGCCGGTGACCCTGACCCTTGCCGGGATCGCCGGCTTCGTCCTCTCGATCGGTATGGCGGTCGACGCCAACATCCTGATCTTCGAGCGAATGAAGGAAGAGATGCGGGTCGGGAAGTCACTGCCCGCTGCGGTCGAGGCCGGCTTCGGCCGAGCCTGGAACTCGATCCTCGACTCGAACGTGTCGAGCCTGATCACCGCGACGATCCTGTACCTCTTCGGCTCGTCGACGATCCGCGGCTTCGCCCTCGTGCTGATCCTCGGCGTCCTCGTCTCGATGTTCAGCGCGATCGTCGTGACCCGCTCGATCCTGCGGGCCGTCGTCGCTCGCCCGTGGTCGCGCAGGGCCGCCCTGTACGGGGTCAGCGAGAAGGAGTTCGTGGCCGGTGTCGGCGTCACCGGCCGATCCCGCGTCCGGGGAGAGGCTCGCTCGCGTGTTTGACATCATCGGGAAGCGGCGCTGGTTCTTCCTGATCTCGCTGATCGTCACCATCCCGGGGCTCTTCTTCATCCTCCTGACCCCGCTGACCGGCGGCAAGGAGGGGCTTCAGTTCACGATCGACTACACCGGTGGCACGACCTGGCAGATCCGCTTCCAGGACGAGAACGTGACGGCCGACCAGGTCGCTGCGGTCTTCCGCGACAACGACCTCCAGGCGATCGTCGTGAAGCAGGGCAACAAGTTCATGGACATCAAGACCGAGGCGATCGGCCTCCTCGAGGCTCCGCCCTCGCCGTCCGCGGCCCCCTCGATCTCGCCGAGCGCCGGCACCAGCGGGTCTCCCACCGCGTCGGCGGCATCGCCGAGCGCCGCCGTGTCGCCG
>JACDAH010000452.1 GCA_013695505.1 Chloroflexota bacterium
GGTCGGGTTCGCGTGGACGAATGGCACCTATGGGCCTGTCATCGATCGAACGAAGATCCCCGCGTACCTCAAGGCGATCGCGAAGATCGTCGCTCGGCCCGCTCTGGATGCCGAGTTCCTCCGCGACAAGCACGGTCGGATCGTCGGGTCCAAGGCCGACCGGGCGGGGGTGAAGCTCGATCTCGCAGCCAGCTCCGCCGCAATCGCCAAGGCCCTCGAGACGCGCATCGCCGCGAAGCCGCCCGCGGTCAAGCTCGCCCTAGCGGTCGTCCCGCCAAAGCGCTCGACCGAGGAGGCGGCCAGGAAGGCGCCGCTCATGGTCATGGTGGGCGGCTGGTCCACGTACTACCAGGTCGCTGCCCACAACGGGTTCGGCGCCAACATCACGGTCCCGACCCGGGTCTTGAACGGCACGGTCGTCCAGCCGGGCGCCGTGTTCGACTTCTGGGCGAGTCTCGGCGAGGTCAGCCAGCGGACCGGCTACAAGCTGGGCGGCGCGATCGTCGGCGGCCATTCGGTCGAGGGCAAGGCGCTGGCCGGCGGCATCTGCGCGGCCTCGACGACGCTCTTCAACGCCGCGCTTCGGGGCGGGTTCGAGATCCTTCAGCGCCAGCCGCACTGGTACTACATCACCCGCTACCCGCTCGGTCTCGACGCGACCGTCTCCGGCACCCAGACGATGCGGTTCCGGAACGACACCAGGTACCCGATCCTCATCCGCGGCTTCGCGTCACCGGGCGTCGTGCGCTACGAGATCTGGTCGGTCCCGAATGGCCGGACGGTCTCGCTGAGCCGGCCCCAGGTGAGCAACGTGGTGCGCGGCTCGGACTCGACCGTCGACGCGCCGGACCTGCCGAAGGGCACGACCGAGCGGATCGAGTGGCCCGTCGACGGCAAGGATGTGGTCGTCCGCCGCGTCGTCCGCGATGCCAACGGCCGGGTGATCCACAGCGACACGTTCGTATCGCACTACCACCGGATGATCGGGATCAACCGGATCGGGATCGGATAGGGGAGGGCGCTGGCCAGCGGCCGGCGCGTACGGGGTTCCCGTGGCTGGTCCGTCCGCTGACGAGCGGCCACCAGGCGGTCGTGTGATCACGACTCGCCTCGCAACCGGGCAGTACGATGGTGGCCGCGCCCCCGTAGCTCAGTGGATAGAGCGCGGCCGTCCTAAGGCCGGCGTCGGCGGTTCGAATCCGTCCGGGGGCGCCATAGCAACGCAGGTCGCTGGATGGGCGGGCGGGGGTGTCCGCTCGATGGACTCCGGCTCGACGGTTCGACCGTTCGCCTGGACCCGTTCGACGAGAAGTTGAACAAGCACCGCGAGCTGCGGGCGGGTCGCCCTCTCGACGTTCTCGGCCATCGTCACCATGACGTTCCGGTTGCGGTCGAACGCCACGAGTTTGTTTGGGTCGGGCAGCTCGGCCAGCATGGCCCGGGTCTCAGCCATCTGCCGGCGGTAGTCCTCCGCGCTCTACTCCCCCCACCCGAACAACTGCGTGAGCCGCGTGAGGCGGATCTCCAGGCGGCGGCGCTTCGTGCCGATCAGGTCACCGTCCGGCTGCAACCTGCGGCTCCGGCGAGCGACGCCGTCCGTCGGGTCTATTGACCGAGTGTGCCAGCTCGCGGTCACTCGACCCGCCTGAGCGGTCGAGGCCGCCGGCACGGAAAGGCAGCCGACCCAGTAGGTCGGCGGCGCTGCGCCCGATGGCGAGTGTGTCACTCTCGTCGGTTTGGCGCGGGATGCCGTTATCGGCGACGGGCGCCGACACCCGGTTCTGCGCCTGGTCTCTCGGTGGCGATGTCGATCGCGTCGTCGAGCGGCTCATCACGGGTCACAGGAGCATTCTGGGCCGGCTTCCCCGGCCTCGCAGGGTGAGCGCGTGCGGTTTTCCCTTTCAAGCTCGGCCGCGACAGGCCCGGGCTCGCCGCCAGCTGACCAAGCCTTCGTGCTCATCCTCGCGAATGAAGCCGGCCCCGGCTAGCGTACGCGCGGAGGCCTCGTTCGCGACCTCAGATCGGGCGACGAGCTCGTGCACGTCCGGTTCCCCGACGACCCAGTCGGCGAGCGCCACCGCCGCCTCAGTCGCGTAGCCGCGCCGCCGCCGATCCGGGATCACGCTGAACCCGATCTCGACCCGACCGCGGTTCGGTGGTCCAAGGAAACCGATGTCGCCCACGACGGTATTGCGTTCACGCTCGATCATCAGCCAGATCCCGAACCGCTCGCCCTCTGGCTCGGCGGCAGCCTGGATCGGCAGAACGTCGAGCAGATCCGCCTGCGGCCAAGCATCCGGCAGCGTGGCGCCGAGCAGGCGCTCGGCCGCCCCTCGATCGCCGGGCAGTGCCGCCGCGACTGCCGCCGGTAGGGGCGTCAGGTCGAGCCGCAGCCCACGGATCCGTAGATGGTCCATTGCCCGGATGATGGCACGGAACGGCGGCGACGGAGTCCGTGGCATCCTCGCCTCAGGCAGCCACTCGGCCTGTCGGCGTGGCCCCCGGCTGTATCGAGGGCTGGTAAGCGCCAAGTAGGAACCGGCCGTAGGGTGGCCATGGCCCGCCGCTCCGGGCGTTGGCTACGTCCTCGAGGCTAAACCGGCGGCGATGGCGGGCCGTACCGCGTCCGAAGCCATCCATCGCTCCTTTGCGATCCGCTGAGCCGCCTCCCCTCTTGCGCCGTTCTGACTCTGAAGTCGCGGCGGCGTAGCCTGGGCTCGATCAGAGCCTCGGTCGCTCCAGATCGGCCCCACTCTCGGCCCATACGACCTCCGTGCACGTCCGGAGGTGAGCGGTGGACACGGACCTGATCAGGCGGGCTCGCGACCGAGACGTGGAGGCGGTCTTCTCGCTGACGGCGGCACGAATGCGCCAGCTGTTCGCGGTGGACGTTCCGGGATTCGGTCGTCACGAACCGAATCGCAGATCTATCCGCCATACCTTGTAGAGCGCGCCGCC
>JACDAH010000483.1 GCA_013695505.1 Chloroflexota bacterium
GGGACCTCATGATGCGGAATCCGTTCAGCGGCTTCGGCCTCGCGCCAATGGTGCAGCCGGCGAATCGCGGAATGCCCTCCGTGCTCGCGGTCACGGCCGGCGCGCTCTTGTTGGTCGCCGGCTGCGCGTCATCGGGCGCCACCAGCGGTCCGACCACGAGCACGGGGCCGATCCCGAGCGCCAGCGCCGTGAGCCCGATGTCAGCCCCCCCAAGCGTCGAGCCGCCCACCACGCCGAAGCCCACGCCTCCACCGCAGCCCGGTGACCCGACGTTCGACCTTGTCAAGGAATCCGACCTCGGCAACGGCGAGTTCAAGAATGAGTATCGGATCACGTGGACGGAGCCTGAGGGTGCCGCCACAGACTTCCAGATCTACGGCGTGACGTCGTGCTTGCGCGAATCGGAGAAGAACCAGGGCACAGCCTGCATCACTCGCGGGATGAAGATCCCCAAGGGCAAGCTCGACCTCCTCGCGACGGTCCCTGGCGATAAGCGCACGACGACCGTTTCGTGGACGGTCAACGAGGTCCCTGTGGGTCCGTACTTCGGCATCCTCATCCGCGCCCGCGGTCCTGGAGGCAGCAGCATCTTCACGATTGTCGACACCGACCAGGTCTGCTGGGCCTGCACGTACTGAAGCCGCATGCCCATCGATCGCGCGCCGGGCGCACCGGAGCGGCCTCGGCGACGGGACTCGAGCGCGCATTCGCCGCTGGCCGACCTGCGCGTCCTCCGCGACCGCGTGACCAGGCTGCCGGGCCGCTCGGGGCGCGGATGAAGGCCCGTGCCCTGATCCTGGCGATGATGGTCGTCGCCAGCTCGGGATGTGCGGGAACCGCGCCGCCGACCCGCGGCCCATCGACCGCAGCGACGATCGCAAAGCCTTCGGGCGATCCGATCCTGGGCATCGACTGGGGACGCGCGCCTGCCGTCGAGCGCCCGATGAACAACGCGGAGAGCGTCCCGCCGGACTACTCGGGAACCCATCCCATCCTGCGGATCGCGGGCCAGGCGATGATGGTCGACGTCGTCGGCGCGTCGAGCGGGGGGTTCATGGCCGTCGGCTACACGCCGCCGGACTGGCAACCGGTCGCGTGGACGTCCCCCGACGGGGCCAGCTGGTCCATCCATCCGATGGGCACGACTGCGTTCACCTTCCCGGTCGCCCTGGCGGCGGGTGCCGATCGGACCGTCGTGGCGGTCGGGCGTTCCGGGAAGAGTCCCGTGGCCTGGACCACGGCCGACGGGTCCACCTGGAGCGTCCACTCGGTCCCGATTCTCGGTGACAGCGACATCGCCGAGCGCATGACGACGGTCGCGGCCGGGCCGGACGGGTACGTAGCCGGCGGCTCCGTCGGCCCGGAGCTGTTCGACCGGCACGCCCGCTTCTGGACGTCGGTCGACGGCGCCGATTGGCAGCCGGTCGCGGATGACCCGGTGGCCTTCGCGAACGCCGAGGTTCGCGCGATCACCACGGTTGACCATGGCTTCGTCGCGGTCGGTGTCGTGGGGACGGCGCAACACCCGACGGCCGCGGTGGCGTGGACATCGGCGGACGGCGTGAAGTGGACGCGCGTGGACGATCCCTCGTTCGCGGGCGGCGTCGCCGTCTCGGTCGTGGCGGCGCCATCCGGAGGTCTGGTCGCGGTCGGCTCCGATGTTGCCCGCAGGGAAGCCGTCGCGTGGACGTCGCCGGACGGACGTCGCTGGACGCGGGCCCCAGCCGAGGCGTCGCGGAAATACTCCGGCGGCTACGTGTGGATGACGGACGCGGTCACGATCAACGGTGAGGTGATCGCCGTCGGCGTGTTCCAGGGTCTCCAGAGGGGCACGGCCACATCCTGGGTCTCGCACGACGGCAGCCACTGGGACCGGGCGCGCACGGCCCCGGTCCAGGAACAGGGCGAGTTCTACGCGATCACGCCGGGTGGACCGGGGGCCGTCGTCGTGGGCTCCTTTGGTGCTCCGGACTCCTACGTCCCCACGGTGTGGCTGACCCCGGCCCGGTAACCGCGGCCAGTTCGGTCAGTCCGCCAGGAATTTACGAGCCCCGGCTAGCCCCGGCGAGGGCTGCGATCGGCCGGTGGCGCTCACGATCCCACTTCGGCGATCATCCGCCCGGCGTCGATGAGGTCGGGGGCCCCGAACCCTTCGGTAAACGTCGCGTGGAGCGCCCGGAGCTGCCCGATCCGCTCGGCCCGTGCCTCGCCGGTCGTCACCGCACACAGCCGGAGGAGCGCCCGAAGCTCGGGCGAGCGCGCGGCGAACCGCGCCGCCACGGAACGCGCCTCCTCGTATGCCGCCATCGCGGATTCGGCGTGCCCGGCGAGGGCCAGGATGTCGCCGCGAGTGATGTGCAGGGCGGGCGCCACGATGCTGCTGGGTCCGGCGACCTCGAGCGCCTCGTCGACGATCGGCAGCGCCGGCTGGGGGTCTCCCGCCGCGAGATGGGCGCCGGCCTCCATGGCCCGAAGCAGGGGCCAGAACACTGGCGGGGTCCGGAGGCCGCGGTACCGCTCGAGCCCCTCGGCGATCTGGCGGAGGCCGTCCTCGGGTCGGCCGAGCATGCTCGTCGCGCTGCCGAGGAGGCATCGCCCGAGCGCCTGCCAGATCGACAGGTCGGCGCCGTCGGCGACCTCGAGCGCCTCGGTCGCGCGCTCGCCAGCGGCCTCCGCCTCGAGCCGCCACAGGTGGATGAAGCCGGCGTGGTAGCAGGCATACGCCAGCGAGTAGGGATGGTCGAGCTCCGACGCGAGCTCGATGGCTCGGTTCCCACGCTGGACGGCCGTGTCGGGAAAGCCGAGCAGCCAGAGCAGCATCCCCGACGTCGTCAGGCACGAGATTCTGGGGTCGATCCCGAGCCGGAACCGGCGTCGGCGGTAGACGCCGCGTTCGAACGCCTCGATCGCCGCGTCGAGCTGCGTGAGGCCCTCCGCGATCCGTCCGCTGAAGGCGATGTTGAAGCCCGCCAGGATCTGCCCGTCGATCCGCATGCTCGGATCGCCCTGGGTCTCGGCGAGTTGAATGATCTCGTCCGCGTACACGGCCGCCCTGTCAAACTCACCGCGGACGCCGTGGAACGAACCGAGGCTGCGGAGGACCGGGAACAGTTGCGGGACCTGCCCCTGCCCCTCGAACATCTCGAGGATCCGGAGGTACTCGGCTTCGACCTCGGCCGTGTAGCCGCGGAGCATGGTCAATGCCCGGGCCAGGCTCGTCCGGAGGGTCAGCTCCTGGTCCGACCGCTCGGCACCGGGCGGCCGCGTCCCGAGAACCCGGAGCTGGTCGTTGATCAGCTCGATCGTGAGGTGATACCAGCCGCGCTCGTCGTACAGATGCCAGAGGCCGTCGACCATCTGCCCGAGGCGATCGAGGTTCTCGTTGTCGACCCAGTGACGCCACGCGATGCGGAGGTTGTCGAGATCGACGAACAGGTCGTCGAGGGCCTGCTCGCCCTCGGCACCCGCGGCCGCCAGCGCTGCGCCGGCGGCGACGTCCGAGAAATGGCGGGCGTGGCCGGTGCGGACGGCGACCGCGAGCTCCGGCTGTCCCTCGAGGCGCTCGGCGGCATACTCGCGGATCGTCTCGAGCATCGCGACCCGGCCGGCGGACGCGTCGGCGTCAGCCTGGCGGATCAGGCTCTTGTCGAGGAGCGAGGTGAGACCTTCGATCGCGTCGATCTCCGCTGCGGCCGCAGTGCCGAGGTCCGCGACGACGGCCTCGATCGCGCTCACTGAGCTGGCCCCGAAGGCCGACACCAGCTCGAACAACCGCTGCTCGGCGGGCTCGAGCAGCTGGTAGCTCCATTCGATCGTCGCCCGCAGGGTCTGCTGACGGGCGGGCAGGTCCCGAGCGCCGCTGCCGAGCGCTTTCAGCCGGCTCCCGAGCCGATCGCGCAGGGCATCGGGAGTGAACAGGTTCATCCGGGCGGTGGCGAGCTCGATCGCGAGCGGCAGGCCGTCGAGCTGTCGGCGACGGCGGCGGCGTTGTCGTCGGTCAACCGGAAGCCGGCGCGAACGGCTCGGGCGCGCTCGACGAAAAGCTGGATCGCCTCGAACTGGCTGACCTCCTCCGCGGTCGCTGCGCCGCGATCGCTCGGCAGCGAGAGCGGCGGTACCGACAGGACGTTCTCGCCGCGCACCCGGAGGGCTTCGCGGCTCGTGACGAGGATCTTCACGCCGGAGCAGTCTCCGAGCAGGTCGACGATCAGGGGCGCCGCCGACGTCACCTGCTCGAACGTGTCGAGCACGAGCAGGACGTGCCGGACACGGAGGTGACGGACGAGGTCGTCGAGGGGCGAGCGGTCCTTGGCGTCGGGGATGCCCACCGCGGCTGCGAGCAGCGCCAGGACGGCGTCGTCGTCGGTCGCCGAGACGAGGTCGACGAAGAACACGCCATCCTCGAATCGGTCGATCTGGTCGGCGGCCGCGCGCAGCGCGAGACGCGTCTTACCGGTCCCGCCCGGCCCGGTCAGCGTCAGCAGCCGGACGGCCGGGTCGTCGAGGCGCTCGCGAATCGCGCGGAGCTCGGCGTCGCGGCCGACGAACGGCGACGTCTGCGTCGGCAGGTTGTTCGGGCGGAGATCCAGGGTCGCCAGCGGCGGGAACTCCTCGGCGAGCCCGTCGCCCGAAACCTGGAAGAGGCGCTCCGGGCGCTCCAGGTCCTTGAGCCGGTGTTCGCCCAGATCGCGGACCGCGACGCCGGCTGGCAGGTCGGCGGCAACCAGTGCGGCGGTCGCGCCGGACAGGAGGATCTGACCGCCGTGACCCGCGGCCATGATCCGCGCCGTGCGATTCACCGCCTGCCCGAAATAGTCGCCGGCGCGGGCATCGGCATCGCCGGTATGGATCCCGATCCGGACCCGGATCGCGCCACGTTCCGGCCAGGGCTCCGAGCCCAGGTCTCGCTGTGCCCCCAGGGCGGCCGAGAGGGCCGCGCCCGGCCCCCCGGCGGCCGAGAAGACCGCCATCATCCCATCGCCGGTCGTCTTGACGAGGGTGCCGCCGGACTGCTCGATCGCGGCTCGCAGGATCGCGTCGTGACGCTCGAGCGCTGCGCGCATCGCGATCGGGGACTGCTCCCAGAGCCGGGTGCTGCCCTCGATGTCCGTGAACAGGAACGTGACGGCCGGAAGAGGGGCGGCTGGCGGCGCGGCTTGGTCTGGAGCCGACGCGTTGGTTGATGACGCCACGTTCCACCCTTCGCGGAGACTGCTCGAGGCCGGGCAGGGCCGGCTGCGTCCCGGCCCATGATGCCCGCTCGGCCGCGAGTCCGCCCTGCGGGGCGCGCAGATACCGGGTCCGGAGCATCCCCGGTGACGAGGCCGGGCCCGCGCCCCCGGCTCCCTGCGTCGGCACCTGGCTGACGAGCGCCGGAAGCGGCCCGGGCGTCACCGTGAGCGTCCGGTGGACGAGCCGCCGCGTGCTCGTCGCCGGGTTCCAGAACGCTGACCCGCCCGCAACCGCATCAGTCGCGGTGCTTGATCCCCTCGTTGTCGACGATGTTCCAGAGGTTCTGGGCGGCGCTGCCGCCGGTGCCGGAGAACAGGATCGGGTCGTTGGCGCCCGACAGGCTGCCCGAGGCGATGCCCGGGGTGAAGGTGTCGATCGGCGCGCGGCAATTGTCGAGGGCGCTCGTCGAGCAGCTCGTCGCCGCGCCGGTGGTCGGCTGGTTGGCCGCACCGAAGATGCCATGGGCCAGGTTGTCCGAGCCGTACGAACTCGAGATGTAGTCGCCGACCATCCGGCCCTGGCTGGTGGTCGCGGCCCAGCTCGAGCTCATCCCGCTCGTGATCGTCTGGGGCGCGCTCCAGGTGGCACCGGCGTCAGCCGATGACGTGAAGCCGACGCTCAGCGCGGTCGACTTTCTCGGAGAGAAGTAGTAGGTCAGGCCGATCTGGGCGGCGCCGCCCGAGGTGGCCTTGTTGACGGCCAGGCCGGGGATGAAATGGTCGATCCCGCTGCTGATCCCGTCGATCGGGATGTGAGTGACGGCGGACCAGGCGGTGCCGGTGGCGTTGTTCGACTTGCTGAAGACGATGTCGTTGGCCTTGCAACCACGAATGAACCGGCAGTCGGTCCAGGCGACGTACACGACGCCCGAGCCGTCGATCTCGGCCGACGGCAGCGGGCCCTCGCGGAGGCCGCCGGCGACGGTGTGGTGGCGGATGGTCGCGATCGTTGTGACCGCGCTCCAGGTGGCGCCGCCGTCGGTCGAGTTGAAGGCGCCGATGGCGGTCTCGTTGGCGTTGGCGGTGGGGACGATGACGGTGCCATTCGGCGCGACGACCGGCTGGCCGCCGATGATGCCCGTATTGTTCGTCGTTGCTGCGCCCCAGGTCAGGCCGCCGTCGGTCGACGTGCTCATCTCCATCCGGTTGCCCGCGCCGTTGTCGTCCCACTCGGTGTAGCAATTGCCGTAGAACGGGCTCGTCGCGGTGTTGTCGCAGACGATCCAGTTCTTGTCGGGGCTGATGCTCGTGTTGTTCGTGAGGATGGGCGTCCCCCATGTCAGGCCGCCGTCGGTCGAGCGGCTGGTGTAGATCGCGACGCCCTTGACGCCGCCCGCCTCCTGAAGGACGAGCGATGAGATCAACCAGACGTTGTCCTGGGCGTCATAGGCGACGGCGGGATCGGTGGCGCGATCCCACGCGCCGCCGGCGACGTACTTCGTCAGGCTCGGGAGCAGGCCGCTGGTCCAGTTGACGCCGTTGTTCGTCGAAGTCGAGAAGCCGATCGCGCACGCGCCGCCGTCGTAGATCCGGCCGACCTGGTAGGCGGCCACGATCGTGGCGCCGTTCGAGAAGCTGTCGGGCTCGACGTTCGCCTGGTGGTTGGTGAGTCCAGAGGCTGCGCAGGTCGCCTGGGAGAAGGGATCCACCCCGACCTGGACAGCCGTGGACACAGCCGTGACGGGCGCCGCCAGCCCCAGGATCGCGATCCCGGCGGCGGCCAGCATCCCCGCGCCCCGCCTGCGACCGGAAACCATGGAGAAGGAACGGTCGGTCATCGCCGGGTCCTCCAGGAACGCGGCGCGGGCCGGAGGTCGGCGAGCGCGAGCCGCCATCGTCGCATGTGACCAGCCACGGGACAAGGTCGGCGGGCGCGTGGGCCGGCGGCCGGCACGACGGCATCCGCCCGCCTTCGCCGGCGGCGTACGATCGTCGCGATGGCCTTTTCGTCGGCACCGCCAGAACCTCGTCGATTCCTCGATCGCCTGCTCGGCCTGCTCGCGATCGCCGACGATCCGCTCGACGATGAGGACATCCGGCGACGGAAGCGGGTCGGCGTCTTCGCCGGGTACCTGACGGTCCTCGTTCCGTATTCGCTGCCATTCCAGGGTGCTCAACTCGCCTTGAGCTGGCCACTCGCGATCGGCCTGTCCGCGTACAGCGCCGTCAGCCTCGTCGTCCTCGCCCGCACCCGCCGGTTCGACCGGTTCGTCGTCCTGCTCATCGCATCGGGCGTCGTCTTCGTACCCGCCGCGTCCGTGGTTGGCGGCGGCATCACCGGGTCAACCGGGGGGCTCGTCTGGGGGTTCCTCATCCCCGCCTACGCCATCCTCGCGCTCGGGCCGCGACGGGCGACGCGCTGGTTCGTCGTCTATCTCGCCGTTGTCGCGGTCATGGTCGCCATCGATCCCTTCGCCCGCGAGTCCGTGCCACAACCGTCTGTGGCGCTCCGGGTCATCGGGCATGTCGAGAATGCCGTCATCCCGCTCACGGTTGTCTTCGCGCTGCTTCGCTACACGGACACGCGCCGGCTCGCCGCCGAGGCGCGGGTCGACGAGCTCTTGACGAACGCGATCCCGGCGACGATCGCGGCTCGACTCCGGCGCGGCGAGCGGCGGATCGCCGATGCGTACCCTTCAACGACGATCCTGTTCGCGGACATCGTCGGGTTCACGCCGTGGGCCCAGCGAACGCCGCCCGACGAGGTCGTGGCGCTCCTCGACGACCTGTTCACGCGGTTCGACGCGCTCACCGAGGAGCATGGCCTCGAGAAGGTCAAGACGATCGGCGACGCTTACATGGCGGTCGCCGGCGCGCCCGATCCTCAGCTCGACCACGCGCGATCGGCCGTGGCGCTCGGCCGGGCGATGATCGACGCGATCCGCGACGTCAGGCAGGTCAGCGGCATCCCGCTCGAGATCCGGGTCGGCATCGCGAGCGGGCCGGCCGTTGGCGGCGTCATCGGCAGTCGCCGGCTCCTGTTCGATCTGTGGGGCGACACCGTCAACGTCGCGTCGCGGATGGAGTCATCCGGTGTCGCCGGGCGGATCCATGTGGCCGGCTCGACCCGGGACCTGCTCGCCGATGACGCGACACGTTTCGAGCGCCGCGAGGTGGAGGTCAAGGGACTGGGGCCGATGACGACGTACCTGCTGAGCGAGGAGCATGCGACGGCCGACGGCTGACGGGGCGCGCTGGTGCTCGTCCACCCGGGAGCCAGGCCTGCCCATCGACCCGACGACACCATCGATCATCTCGGTCAACCCGACGTCCGCCTGACGGTGACGATCAGGCGCCACCTGCTTGACCGCTACAACCGGACGAGTCAGCTCGAGGCGATGCCAGTAGACTCCAGAGCCCGGGGACAAAGAGGAGGCGACGCATGCCCAGGCTCGGCACCACCATTCGGCCATCATTCAGCGCCGTGGCGTTGATCGCCTGTCTCCTCGTGATGCTCGTGCCGGCAAGCGCGCTCGGCCGCGGCGGCACTTCCCCTGGCCAGGCCCGCGCCGCGGACACGACCTCGGCCGATCTCACCCCGATCGTCCTCTTTCCGGCGTGGCACTTCACCCGCCTGACCGTCACCATCAAGAATCAGCGCACGGACCCGGCATGCCCGGCCGGCGGCACGTTCGAGGACCTGGTCTTCGGCGACCCGGGCCCGACCTTCTCGCAGATCTGCCGCGACGAGCTGCTCACGCTCCGTTACGACGGCAAGGCCCATAAGCCCATGCGCTCGCGATTCTCGGAGCAGCCGGGCGTCACCGTCTCGATCGCCGACTATGGGCGGACCGAGAGTGCACCCTTCTACGAGGACCTGTACCGGGCGCTCGAGGGTGCCGGCTACACCCGGAACGTGAAC
Organism: Chloroflexota bacterium; assembly: GCA_013695505.1. Taxonomy (GTDB): domain Bacteria; phylum Chloroflexota; class Limnocylindria; order Limnocylindrales; family CSP1-4; genus CF-46. Next base: position 9,094 of record JACDAH010000483.1, read on the forward strand.
ATCCGCGTCGCCGGCTACGACGCCCGGCTGACGCCCGACATGGCGGGGTTCCTGCGGCGGTCGATCCGACTGATCGAGAGGACCTACCGCCAGAATGGACGCCGGCCGGTCCACCTCGTTGGCCATTCGAACGGGCCGATCTACGTCCAGTACCTGCTCACCCACACCTCGGCGGCGTGGAAGGCGAAGTACATCCACGGCTTCACGCCACTCGCGGGCAACTTCCCGGGCCAGGGCCTCGGGTACGCGCTCATGTTCATCGGCACGAACATCCCGGACCTGTCGCTGCCGGCGACGCCCGAGAACGCCGTCAGCAGCGCGCGCATGTTCCTGTCCCACCCCTCGACGTTCATCACCGCCTCGGACCCGAAGATCTTCGGCGACCGGGAGGTCGTGATCCGCGACCAGTCGACCGGGACCGAGTACAGGCCCGAGGACTGGCCGGCACTGTTCGAGAATGCCGGCATTCCGTGGGCGATCCCGATCGGCGAGAAGTACATCGGTGGCGTCCCGTTCGCCGACCCGGCCCACTTTCCGAACGTCGACGTGTACGCCGAGAAGGGCTCGGGGCTTGACACGCTCGTCGGACTCGGCCTCACGGACTTGACGATTGGACAGCAGGTGGTCGGCTCCACCGAGTTCCTGACCCGCGACGGCGACTTCAATCAGGAGGACCTCACCAACGACGCGGTTGGAGCCTGGGCCGCGATGCCGTGCAACCACTTCAGCCTGACCGACAACCCGGGCGTGAACCACTTCGAGCTGCCGTCCAACCCGGGCGTGCTGGCCCGCCTGATCGCCAACGCCAACGCTCCTCGGTCGAATTCCTGCTCCACGACGTCGTTCGTTGGTGCGGCGAGGCACCATTGATCGGCAACGTGGGGCTGCAGCATCGGCCGGCCTGAGGCACCATGCCGGCAGCGGCAGAGGTGGCGGAACGGTCGGGGGAACGTCGGGGGGTTCCAGGCACGGCGTCCCAAGGATCGGTCGCCCGACGCGTGCCAGAAGCCAGTGGCGAGACCGACCTCGGCCGGCGGAGGTAGATGCGGATGAACCGCGGATTCAAGGGACGATTCGGGATGGCCGTGGCGGTCAGCGCTGTGGCTCTCAGCTTGAGCGCCGGTGCGGCGTTCGCCGGGGAAGTCACGGGGAACGGCAAGAGCCTGGAGCCGCTTCACGCCAACTCGATCTGTGCGTATTCCGGCCAGAACGATCGGACGGCGGGCGAGGGCGACACGACCTCTCGCGTGCAGTCGTACGGTCAGGTCGTCCAGGGAGTCGTCCATGATGGCGGCCAGGGCGTCCTCAAGGGGATCCCCGGAACGGCTTGCCGAGGCGGCAGCCTCTAAGCCCGTCTCCACGTGGTCAGATGTGGCCATGGCTTCCCAGAGAGGCCCGTCTCGAGAGGGGCGGGCCTCCTGCTGCAGGTCCGCCACGACATCGCGGGCGCCCGCTCTGGCTCC
>JACDAH010000515.1 GCA_013695505.1 Chloroflexota bacterium
GCGGCAGCCTCTGCGGCGATCCGCCCGCGTCGTGCGACGGCGACCGTGCGCTCGGCCGCCCGCCACTGCTGGAGCGCATCTTCCGTGGTGAGCTCTGGCTCGGTGCGGGGGTCGGTGTCTTCCGGCGACGTCATCTCCCCACCTCTACTTCGCGTACTCGACGGCGCGTGTCTCGCGGATGACCGTGACCTTGATCTGGCCCGGGTAGGTCAACTGCTCCTCGATCTTGCGGACGATGTCGCGGGCAAGCCGGGTGGCCGTCAGGTCGTCGATCTCCTCGGGGCGGACAAGAATCCGGACCTCGCGGCCGGCCTGGACGGCGAACGACCGCTCGACGCCCTGGAAGCTGTCGGCGATGGCCTGAAGATCCTCGAGCCGCTTCACGTAGGCGTCCATCGTCTCGCCGCGGGCACCCGGTCGCGAAGCGCTGATCGCGTCGGCGATCTGGACGATCGGCGACTCGATGCAGCTGTACTCGACTTCCTGGTGGTGGGCTGCGATCCCGTTGATGATCTTCGGCGCGAGGTTGTTGCGAAGGGCGATCTGGGCGCCGATCGCCGCGTGCGGACCCTCGATCTCGTGGTCGACCGCCTTGCCGATGTCGTGGAGCAGCCCGGCGGTCTTGGCGATCTGGATGTCGGCCCCGACCTCGGCTGCGATCACGGCCGCGAGCCGGCCCGTCTCGACCGAGTGGTTGAGCACGTTCTGACCGTAGCTCGTCCGATACTTGAGGCGGCCGAGGAGCTTGATGATCTCGGGCGGCAGGCCCGGGACGCCCGACTCGTACGCCGCCGTCTCGCCGGCCTGGCGGATGATCAGGTCGACCTCGGCACGGGCCTTCGCGACGACCTCCTCGATCCGTCCGGGGTGGATCCGGCCGTCGCCGATGAGCTTGGTGAGTGCGACCCGCGCAACCTCGCGGCGGACCGGATCGAAGCCCGACAGGACGACCGACTCGGGCGTGTCGTCGATGATCAGGTCGACGCCGGTCGCCTGCTCGAGGGCCCGGATGTTGCGGCCCTCGCGGCCGATGATCCGGCCCTTCATCTCGTCGTTCGGCAGGTGGACGACCGTCACCGTGTGCTCGGCGGTGTGGTCTGCCGCGACGCGCTGGATCGCGGTCACGACGACGTCGCGCGCCTTCTCGTCGGCCTCCTCGCGCGCGCGCCGCTCGATCGATCGGGCGAGCTTGACCGCATCGTGCTCGGCCTCCTCGCGGACCGCCTCGAGGAGGATGCCCTTCGCCTCGTCGGCCGACACGCCGCTCACCCGCTCGAGGGCGACGACCTGCTCCTGGTGGGCCTTCGCAAGTTCCTCGCGGGTCTTGTCGAGGTCGCGCTCGCGCTCGAGGAGCTTGCGGTCGCGCTGTTCGAGCATGTCGGTCCGCTGATCGAGCTGCTCGTCGCGCTGGAGGAGACGCCGCTCGAGCGTCGACAGCTCATTGCGGCGGGCACGGGCCTCGTCCTCCGCCTCGCGCTGCATCCGGAGCTTCTCGTCCTTGGCCTCGAGGATCAGCTCCTTCTGGCGGGCCCGCGCCTCGGCCTCGATTCGGCGCGCCTCGGACTGGGCCGCCTTCATCGAGTTCGAGGCGAACATGCCGCGAAGCACCGTGCCAAGCACGGCTCCGCCGACGGCGGCGATGATCGCCACCGCGACGACGACCGGTGTCTCCATCTGTACCTCCCCACCGGCGAGGTGCGCCGGAGGATGTCGTTCGGTGCGCGGCCTCGTCTCGCGTCGGGAACGGCGACATCGACCGATGGGCCGGTCGTGGGCGGAGACGTTGCCGGTTGCCTGGACAGCGCCACTCGGGCGGCGCTTTGTAATCTGGGCACAGCCTACTACGGCCGCGCGGGGCGGGCGGGCAACGGGTTGCGCCCCGGTTGCGGAGCGGTGAACGGGCGATCTCGGGCCTCGGAGCCGGAGTCGCCCCGAGAATCGGGAAGCGGCGCCGCTTTCGCGACGCCGCTTCGTGATGACCGATCCGAGGGCTCAGCCGCCGTGCTTGCCGTGAACCTTGGTCCCTCGGGCAACCTGGCGAGCCGCCTGGCGGGCGTCCCGTGCTGCGTTGCGAGCTTCCTTGGCTGCGTCGCGGGCTGTGTCGCGGACCGCCTTGGCCACGTCGTGGGCCAGCTTGGCGGCCTCATGATCCTTCTTCGCGGCTTCACTGACCGCGCCGCCGTGGTTGCAGTTCTTGCCGCCGATCGCCTCGGAGTGGGCGACGCTGGACACCTTCTTTCCGTGGGCGTTCCGGGCGGGATCGACCGTGATCGCGAGGGCATCAGATGGCGCCGACGACGGCGCAGCCGCCTCGGTCACGCATTCGGTGGGAGCCTGCTCGTCGGCCGGCTCCTCCGTCGTGGCGCAGGTCTCGTCGGACGCGTCGGTCTCGTCGGTCTCGTCGGCCGCGTCGCCCGGGTCAGCGGAGGCGTCGGCTGCATCCGGATCGGCGACAGCAGCGTCTTCCGTGTCGGACGAGCCATCCGGCGCAGGGGAGCTCTCGGGCGCAGCGGCCGCGGCGCACTCGCTGTTGGCGACGATGCTGACGTAGCCGCCCTGGTTGCAGTTCGTGCCGCCGGTGCGATCGCTCTGGGCAGCCTCCGTCACGGAGATGGTCCCGTCGCCGTCGAGGTCGGCCGCCGCCTCCGCCGATGCCGCCGCGACCGGGTCTGCGACGACGTCGGTCTGGCAGTCGTCATCGACGCCGTTGCCATCGAGGTCCTCGAAGGTTGCCGTCGTGTCGGCGACCGTCGGGGCCGTCGAGGCCGGGGGCGCAAAGGTCGTGAGGACGGTCGCCGCCGCGACGACGCCGCTGAGCGCTACGGTGAGCACGACAGCCCCGCCGCCGGCCAGCCAGATGGATCGGATCCGCGTCATCATCGATGTTCTCTCCTCGCCCACGATAGGATGTGCTTGCCGGCATACGCCGGTCGGGATGAGTCCCGGAGCGAGTATCTCCACCAAGCGCTCCGGATCGAGCCGTACGATCGTCTCGCTCGTCTGTCCCTAACGGCGGAAATGCGGTTGGTCGGGGTCGGTCTGGTCCGGTTTGGTCGGCGCCGCGTGGTGTGGCGGATCAACGGCGTTTGCGGTCCGCCGCGATCGACCCTCGATCAACCCTCGGTCTCGACACGCCCCGCGGTCGCGCCCTGGCCGTTCGCGCCGTCCTCCGCGGCCCCACCGTCCCAGGCACCCTCGTCGCCGTCCTCGTCCTCCGCCGCCTTCGCGGCCAGGAGCTCGCCCGCGGCGGTGCGACAGGTCTCGGGGTCGAAGCCGTTCCGGGCAAGCAGGGCGTAGGCGCGCTGGCGCCGCT
>JACDAH010000519.1 GCA_013695505.1 Chloroflexota bacterium
GCCGATGTCGACCGCGAGGAGCATGACGTGATCATAGTGGGCTGTGGGTCCGGCCCCGCAGGGTGTCTCGATGCGCCCGGACGCCTCCGGCGCGCGGGGCCCTACCCGGGCAGAATGGCACCTCGGCTCGCCGGCCACGGCCTCCCGACCTGTGTGCTCGCCGGCCCGGTGGTCTGCGCTACCATCGCCCTGCCCACCGTCTGCCCGTCTTCCCCAGGAGACCCGCCGTGTCGAGCGCCCCGACCGCGAAGTTCTTCGTCAACCAGGGCGTCGTGTCGAGCCGGGTCGACATGCAGAACCTCCTCCGCCCGCTGCTCAAGCAGACAGTGTCGTACCGCTACCAGCGGGGGCGCGAGCTGATCGCCCACGGAACCGGCTGGGTCGAGCGGATCGTGACCGACGACCCGGACTCCTCGACGTACTTCACCCCGATCTCGATCAGCCTGAACGTCGATTCGTTCGAGCATCTCGAGTTCGACACGCGGCCAGACCAGCTCCTTGTCTACACCCTGGTCCAGGGCGACGAACGGGTCATCATCGAGTACGCCCCGCTCACGACCGACGCCGACGGCGGGCTCGTCGGTGCCCGCCAGCTCGAGTTCGACACCAGCGGCTTCGTCCAGATGGAGCTCCAGGGACTCGGTGCCGACGACCCGGTCGGCGACAGCCCGGTGGGCGATCCGGTGATGGATGACCCCGAGCCCGCCGCCCGGACGACGGAGCCCGATACCGAGGGCTGACGCCGTGCGGCGGTGGCCGTCGTTCTAGTGTCCGCGCTCGCCGCGCACGTACGGGATCCCGAGTGCCGCCGGTGCGCCGATCCGCCGCCGCGCCGCCGACCGGGAGCCGACGATCACGACCCCGATCACGAACAGATACGGCAGCATCTCGAGGAAGAACGTCGCGGATCGTCCGGGCAGGAACGGGTTCGCGAATCCGAGGATCGTATCGACGCCCTGGAGGGCGAGGATGAACGGCGTGATCGCCGCGAACAGGTAGGCGCCGAAGGCCGCCCGGATCGGGTTCCAACGGGCGAAGATCACGAGCCCCACGGCGATCCAGCCGCGACCGTTGACCGTCTGGTCGCCGAACCAGCCCGGCGCGACGGCGAGCGTGATCGTCGCCCCGGCGAGACCGGCCAGCACCCCGCCGACGACCACGTACGCGAGGCGGAGTCGCTGGACACCGATCCCCTGGGCATCGGCCGCGGCGGGCGACTCACCGACCGCCCGGAGGTGCAGGCCCGGCCGCGTCCGCTCGATCCAGAACCAGACCGCGGGGACGAGCAGGAACCCGACGTAGACGAGGATGCTCTGGTCGCGGAACACGATCGGCCCGACGATCGGGAGGCTCGAGAGCACCGGGATCGTGACCGTCGGCAGGCGCTCGACATTGGCGTTGGTGAGGCCCTCGCCGAGGACTCGGGCGAGCCCCGTGCCGAGGAACGTGAGGGCCAGCCCCGAGACGACCTGGTCGGCTCGGAGATGGATCGTGACGACGCCGTGGAGCAGCCCGAGCAGACCGCCGACGACCATCGCCGCGGCCAGGCCCAGCCACGGGCTGCCGGTCGAGATGGCTGTCGAGAACCCGGCAACCGCGCCCATCAGCATCATCCCCTCGACCCCGAGGTTCAGCACGCCGGCCCGCTCGGCGAAGATCTCGCCGATCGCAGCGAACAGGAGGACCGTCCCGGTCGCGATCCCCGCGGCAACGATCAGGCCGAGATCCATCAAGCGTCGCCCGGGGCCGACGGCGCCGTCGGAGCGCCCGGAGTCGCGGTCATGGCCACCGGTTTGCCGTGCTCGATCCGGACCCGGTAGCGAACGAGGACATCGCCGACGATCAGGGTGAACAGGATGATCCCCTGCATCATCGCCGGCACGCCGGATGGCTGGATCTCCCGGCCGGCCAGGATCAGCGCTCCGAACAGGATCGCGGCCACGATCACCCGGCCGGGCCGGAACTTCGCCAGGTACGCGACGATGATCGCGGTGAAGCCGTAGCCAGGCGAGATGTGGTCCTGGAGGTAGTGGACGGATCCGTTGACCTCGGACATGCCGGCCAGGCCGGCGAGGGCGCCCGAGATGGCGAAGACGATGACGAGCCGCCGGCCGATATCGATCCCGGCGTAGCGGGCGGCTCGCGGGCTGTCGCCGATCAGGCGGATCTCGTAGCCGAAGCGCGACCGCTCGAGGAACACCCAGACGAGCGCCGCGGCCACGAGCCCGAAGAGGAGCCCGAGGTGGACCGTCAGGCCGCCGAATGCCGGCACCGATCCGGCGACGTCGCTCAATCGTGGCAGCCACGCCTCACGCGGGAACGGCTTGGTCTGTTGGAACCCGCTCTGGCTCCACGGGCCGAAGACCCAGAACTGGATCCAGGCGAGGGCCACGTAGTTGAGCATCAGGGAGGTGATGATCTCGTTGACCGCCAGGCGTGCCTTCAGCAACCCCGGGATCAGGCCCCACAGGCCGCCGGCGATCATCCCCGCGATCATCATCAGCGGGATCAGGACGATCCCCGGCGTGCCGGCCGGGACGAGCGGGACCAGCACCACGGCGCTGGCGCCCCAGGCGCCCATGAGGAACTGGCCTTCGGCGCCGATGTTCCACAGCCGCATCCGGAACGCGAGGGCGCAGGCGAGGCCGGTGAGGATCAGCGGCGTGGCCTTGACGAGGGTGTCGGACAGGACGCCGACGCTCCCGAAGGACGACCCGATGATGTGGATGTATGAGGCAATCGGGTCGCCGCCGACGAGGGCGATGATCAGCGCCGAGATCGCGAGGGCGACGGCGATCGCCCCGAGGGTGATCGCCGCGGACAGCCAGCGCGGCGTGACGAGGCGCGGCTCGAGGCGGATCCTCATGCTTCGGGCCGCGGCCCAGCGTCCGTCGCGGACGTGGTCGCCACGTGGTCGGCCTCGGATCCGCCGGTCATCAGCAGCCCGATCCGTCCGATCTCGGCCTCGGCGGCCGCGACCGAACCGACGAACCGGCCCTCGTACAGGACGTCGATCCGGTCGGCGAGCGCGAGGACCTCATCGAGCTCCTCGGAGATCAGGAGGATCGCGGTGCCCTTCGAACGGAGGTCGATCAGGAGTCGGTGGACCGTCTCGATCGCGCCGACGTCCAGCCCGCGGGTCGGCTGGACCGCGATCAGGAGCCCGGGCTGCGTCTCGATCTCGCGGGCGAGGATCGCCCGCTGGAGATTGCCTCCGGAGAGCAGGCGGACCTCGGTGTCGACGGTCGGCGCGGCGATCCGGTACGTCTCGCGGAGGCCGTCAGCGAAGGAGCGAGCGGCGTCGTCGTCGACGAGCCAGCCCCGGGCGACCGGGGCGTCGCGGTAGCGCTTCATGATCAGGTTGTCGGTCAGCGACAGGTTCGGTGCGCTCCCGACGCCCGTCCGGTCCTCGGGCACATGGGCGACCCCCTGGCGGAGGACCGTGGCGGCCGATCGGTTCGCGACCGGCTCGCCGCCGACGAGGATCTCGCCGCTGCATGGCCGGAGCCCGGTCACGACCTCGGCGAGCTCGCTCTGGCCGTTGCCGGCGACCGCCGCGATCCCCACGATCTCGCCGGCTCGGACCTCGAGATCCACGTTGCGAAGAGCCCCGAGCCCGCGGTCGTTGGTCGCCGACACGCCACGCATCGCGAGGACGACGGGGCCGGGGTCGAATGGGCGCGGTTCGAGCGTCTCGAGGACGCTCCGGCCGACCATGAGCCGGGCCAGGTCGGCCTTCGTCGCGCCCGCGGTGGGCAGTCCCGCGGCGGTGACCTTGCCGCGGCGCATGACCGTGACCCGATCGGCGATCGCGAGGACCTCGCCGAGCTTGTGGCTGATGAAGACGACGCTCCGGCCGTCGGCGGTCATCGAGCGGAGCGTCGCGAAGAGGTCGTCGGCCTCCTGCGGGGCGAGCACGGCCGTCGGCTCGTCGAGGATCAGGATCCGGGCGCCCCGGTAGAGCATCTTGAGGATCTCGACACGCTGTTGCTCGCCGACCGAGAGCTGCCAGATCCGCGCCCGCGGGTCGACCCGCATCCCGAACCGCTCGGCGAGGGCGGCGATCTCCGCCTCCGACTGCCGCTCGTGGAGCAGGAAACGCGGCCGATCGAGCCCGAGCAGGATGTTCTCCGTCACCGTCTGGGACGGGACGAGGGTGAAGTGCTGGTGGACCATCCCGAGGCCGGCGGCGATCGCGTCCCGAGGCGAGCCGAACGCCACGGGCCGGCCCTCGACCGACACCTCGCCGGCATCGGGTCGATAGAGCCCGGCGAGGATGTTCATCAGGGTGCTCTTGCCGGCGCCGTTCTCGCCGAGCAGTGCGTGGACCTCGCC
>JACDAH010000032.1 GCA_013695505.1 Chloroflexota bacterium
GGGCGAGGACGGCGGATGCGAGGATGCGCTGGCGCATGAGTGACTCCTCCGATGGGCCGACGGGCTGACCCCCGGGGTGCCGGCAGCAGTTCGCGGAGATCCTCCCACGATCCGGGTGTTGCCGCCAGCGGGTTGGTCGAGCGTGACGTACGCTCGGTCGAATGGACGAGCCCGCGCCGGACCGAAGACGCGCGGCAGGGCCTGCCTCTGTCCCCGGGCGGCCCTCGGGCGGGCCCACCGAGGCCATCTCGCGGCGGCTCCTCCTGCGCGGCGCGGCGCTCGGTGGCGTCGCCCTGTTCCTGGCCGCCTGCGGCTCGAGCGCACGGACCGTGTCACCCAGCGGTGCCGCCTCCCCGAGCGAGCCCGTCCCGTCGCCGAGCCCGGGGTCGATCACACCCGCGACGTCCGCGAGCCCGCTCGCGACGCCGACCGTCGCGCCGGAGGTCAGCCTGCGCCACAGGATCGCGGGCCTGATGATCGTCGGCTTCCGCGGGACCGAGCTCACCGACGCCGAGTGGGTCGGGACGGCCCTGCGGGACTCCGGGCTCGGCGGCGTGATCCTGTTCGATCGCGACCAGCGGACCGGTGGCCCCCGGAACATCGCGTCGGCGGCGCAGGTGAAGCGACTGACCGATGCCATTCGGGTCGCCGCCAGGGAGCGCCCGGTCTTCGTGAGCGTCGACCAGGAAGGCGGGATCGTTACGCGCCTGTCGCCGGCCCGCGGGTTTCCGGCGGCGGCGTCGGAAGCGAAGATCGGCGACGGGACGGCCGCGGCGGCCGGGCGCTGGGCCGAGGGCATCGCGTCCACGCTCGCGACCGCCGGGTTCGACCTCAACTTCGCCCCCGTGGTCGACCTCGACGTCAATCCGTCGAGCCCGGCGATTGGCGCCCTCGACCGGTCGTTCTCGGCCGATCCCGACGTCGTCGTCGCGATGGCCACGATCGAGGTCGACGCCCACCGGGCCGCCCGCATCCTGACGACGCTCAAACACTTCCCGGGCATTGGCAGCTCGACCACCAACACCGACTTCGGCGTGGCCGACGTGACGAAGACCTGGACCCGGACCGAGCTCGAGCCGTTCCGCCGGCTGATCGCGGCCGGCAAGGCGGACCTGGTGATGGCGGGCCACGTCGTGAACGGCCAGCTCGACGCGAAGCGGCCGGCATCGCTGTCCGCCGCAACTGTGACGACACTTCTCCGTGGGGAGCTCGGCTGGGATGGCGTCGTCGTCACTGATGATCTCCAGGCCGCCGCGATCACGACCGAGTTCGGACGCGACGAGGCGGTGCTCCTCGCCCTGGAGGCGGGCAACGACCTGCTGCTGTTCGCCAATCAGCAGGTCTACGACCCGAAGATCGTGGCGCGGGTGGTCGGGGTCGTGGCGGCGGCGGTCGCGTCGGGTCGGATCCCCGAAGCGCGGATCGACGAGGCCTTCGAGCGGGTCCAGCGGCTGTTCGCCTGAAGGCCCGAACGCGTCCTGCAACAGCTCGGGCGTGAGGGACGGTGGCGCGCGTCGGCGCGCGTCGGCCGCGTCGGCCTGAAGTTGCTTCGGCCCAACCATCTGGAACCGGGGCCCGTCAGCCCGGTGCCGCCTCGGGGTCGCGGCGCCTGACGAGATACCAGGTCTGGATCTCGCCCTTGCCCTTTACGTCGATGTCGCCTCGCTGCTCGAGCACGAACTCGTTCTTCAGCAGCTCGTACATGGCGTTCGTGACCTGGATCTGGCCGGGCGTCCCCTGCGATTCCATGCGGCTCGCCATATTCACCGCGTCGCCCCACAGGTCACAGAGAAAGCGCTTGCGCCCGATGACCCCGGCGACGACCGGGCCGGAGTTGATCCCGATCCGGAGCTCGAGCCCGAGATGGGCGACGCCATCCTCGGCGCTCATCGCGTCGCGCATGTCGAGGCCCATGCAGGCGATCGCCGCGGCGTGATCGGCGCGCGGCGTTGGCACCCCCGCGGCGACCATATAGCAGTCGCCGATCGTCTTGATCTTCTCGAGCCCGTACCGCTCTGCCAGTGCATCGAAGTGGGTGAACAGGTGGTCGAGGATGCCGACGACCTCGGCCGCTGACATGGCCTCGGCGAGCGGCGTGAAGTCGACGATGTCGGCGAAGAGGATGGAGGCCGCGTCGAACTGGTCGGCGATCGTCGCCGAACTGGCCTTGAGCCTGTCGGCGATGGAGCGGGGCAGGATGTTGAGCAGCAGGGTTTCGGCCCTGTCCTGCTCGGTTCGCAGGGCAGCGAGCGCCTCCTCGCGCTGTCTCGCGAACAGGGCGAGGAGCGTGAACACGATCGTGCCCCCGACCGCCACGTTGAGGGCGATCATCGTGCTCTCGAACCAGGCCGGAAGATCCGAGATGCCACCGGTGATCTCGCCCGCGATCCCGGATCCGAGGAAGACGACGATGAAGGCCACGAACCAGCGGACCCCGGCGCGCGCGCGATCGAACACGAGCGCGCCGAGCGGTGCGAGGATGCCCCACAGGCCGACCCCACCCGACGAGATGAAGCCGCCGACCAGGATCATCGACAGGGTCGGGGCGAGCAGGATGTCGAGCAGCTCGATCCGGAGGAACGACTTCGCGTCGCGCGTGCGGGAAAACATCACGATCGCCGCGACCGAGATCAGGAAGTACAGGTAGGCGATGAGGCCGGCCGGCGCTCCCAAGGCGAGGTAGATCGTGCCCCACACCAGCGAGATGGGCAGGACGATGACCGCGACGACCACGAGGAGCGCCTTGCGGAAGCGGCGCTCATCATCGTCGCTTGGGTCGGCACCAATCGCCCCAACGCGGGCGAACGCGGTCTCCGCGAACGTGGGTACGAACGGCATCTGGCGAGCATACGCGGACGCGGGGGACGCCTTCGCGCCGGAGGCAACCACGTCGCCGGAAGCTCCAGCAAGGCTCGTCCGCGATCATCGGACCATGCCCACCCGTCGCTCATTGGACTGAGCGCTTCCGCAGGCACCGGCCCGAGATGCACGACGTTCGAGGGCGCGAGACGATACGCCGCATCAACACGCCCGAGGCATGACCGCAGCGGAGAACTGGAATGGATGTCGGATCGGCGGAGTCGCTCCTGGCGCTCGCTGAGGAGCTGTCGCTGCGGGTGACCGGGCCGGATGCGAAGAGCTCCGTCGACGCGCTCGAGGCTCGGTCGCATGACCTGACCACGGCGATCGCCTGGTTCCTCGACGCGGGTCGTCCGAACGACGCCCTCCGGCTCGCCAACGCCCTCTACCGGTTCTGGATCACCACCCGCCGCTTCGACGAGGGCGCTCGCTGGTTCGATCGCGTCCTCGAACCCGGTGCCGGCGACGAAGGACTCCGCGGCCGGGCCTACCTGTCCGCGGGCTTCATGCCGTTCTGGCTCGGCGACGACGAGCGCGCCGCGTCTCTGTTCGAGCAGGCGCTCACGATCGCTCGCCATCGAGGCGACGCTTCGTCGATCTCGCAGGCGCTGGGCGGGCTCGCCCGCGTCGCACTCCGGACCGATGTTGCCGAAGGACGACGTCTGGCCCGTGAGGCCTTCGAAGTGAGCGATGCTGAGGGCGACGACCAGGGGCGCTCGAACGCACTCCACCTGCTTGGCGTCGGTGCGCAGATCGCTGGCGACCTGCTGGAGGCCCGCGACTGGATGAGACGGCGGCTCGCGCTGGTGCGGGCCATGGGAAACGAGTTCCTCGTCGCGTCCGAGGCGAGCAACTTGAGCATGGTCGAGCGCCAGCTCGGCGACCTCGATGCGGCCGAAGGCCTCGCCCGGGAGGCGATCCAGATCTCTGCGAGCGGATCGGCGACCGCTTCACGACGCCGTTTGCGATCAGCGGTCTCGCGGCAATCGGACTCGAGCGAGGCGAGTACGAGCGTTCCGCGACGCTGGTTGGCGCCGTCGAGGCTCTCATGGACGCGACCAAGATGGCCTGGCCGCCTGACGAGCGCCCGCACTACGAGCGGATGCTCGTCGCCTTGCCCGAGTCGATGGGCGCCGCGGCGTTCGAACGAAGCCGCGGTGCTGGTCGATCCATGACGGCGGCGCGGGCGATTTCGCTGGCCCTTGCGGAAGGCTCTCCCCGGCCAGCCGATTCCGTCGATGGCTCGCCCGACCGGAGTCATGCCGCGAACCCTGGACGGTGACCGCGGTGGGAGACCGACGGACGAAGCCCTCCGCCTCACCGTGGCGCGTCTTGCGCTCACCGAAGCCTGCATTTCGCGAGCGCAAGCGAGGCGGGGCCCGCGACAAGGCGTAAACCACCAGTCGAAGGTCTGCCGGGTTCGGCGGTATCATCGCGCTTCGCGCGCCTGTAGCTCAGTGGATAGAGCGTCGGCCTCCGGAGCCGAAGGTCGCAGGTTCGAATCCTGTCGGGCGCGCCAGGACAACCTTTTCGGGCAACGCGAGCGCGAACCCGAGGGCGTAGGCCGATGGCGTGAGCCTCACCGACACGATTCTCCTCCCTGCGACGGTAATCCGATCGTAGATGGCATGGAGCAGGTCCGCCCTCTCGGCTGGGACTTCCGCGGCCCGCCACGTCTCTGACAATGCCCGGAGCCAGGCCACGGCGCGCTCGGCCGTGCTCCCGTCGGCGCTCGTGCGGTCGAGGTTCTCCTTGGCATCTCGCAGCTCGTGCAGCCGATCGAGGTACGCCTTGTCCTCGAGGCGCTCAGCGGCGTGCTCGAGCGCGAGGTCGCGGATTTGGCGCTCGATCCGCGCCTTGTCGAGCGCGAGGATTGGCTCCTCCCACACCTCGTCGCCGAGCCGGGCGCGCCGGCCCAGTCGGGGGCACGGGTCGACGTAGAGCTTGCGGTGCCGGCCGTCTGCGAACGTCCCGTCGCTGCGCACCCGGCGACCGCAGACGCACTCGAGGAGGCCCTTGAGGAGATCGACCCGGTCGACGCGCCTCGCGCCGCCGGCGCGGGTCTTGGTCCGCGCGCCAGGGCGCGGGCTTGCGCACCTCGCTCCGGCTCCGCCGGTGGCGCCGCACCCAGCCGTTGTAGAGCGGGTTCATCAAGATCATCCGGATCCTGCTCTCGGCGAGCCCGGTCTCGGCGGCAAGGTCCTTCGCGCTCACGTTGCCCAGGGCACAACGCTCGAACAGCGAGACCGCGACCCCGATGGTGGCGGGGTCGACCTCCAGCGTGTGCGGCGGCTCGGCCAGGCGCCGGAAGCCGAGGCCAGCGTGGCCGCCCGGGTCGTCGCGATGGTCGAACTTGGCGGCGTAGCCGTCCGTGATCCGCTCAGACAGTCGGCGGCTGTACTTCTCGGCGCCAGCGGCCTCCGAGATGAGCTCGTCCCAGTCGTGCGGATCCGAGGACAGGATCCGCCGGTCGCACATGACGAGGGCGACGCCGGCAGGATGCAGCCCGTCCTCCAGCAGCTCCAGCGTCCGGCGCAGCTCCCGCGACGGGCCGTCAAGCTCGCCCTGTGTGGCGACTCGCGCGCATCACGACCGGGACGCGGCTGGCGGCCTCGGCGAACCGGCCCGCCCACCAGACCGTGTCGAAGACCTCGGCGCCGACTGCCATCCCGTAGGACTCGATCTTCTCGATGACGACCACGTTGGGCAGCCCGCCCGACCGCAGCGCCTTGGCGAGCACCTCATTGGCCGTGATCCCGAACCCCTGCGGCCTGGCGTCGTCGAAGCGCAGCCAGGCGGACTGGAAGGACGCAGGGTCGATCGCCAGGACCGAGCTCACCCCGCCTTCTCCTTCGCCCAGCCATGGAGGGCAAGGCAGGCGCGGAAGGCGATCCAGTCGCAGGGTGTGACGTTCGCCCTCGCGAGCTCGATTCACACCGCGTGATCGGGGAACGCGACCCCCTCCGAAACGAAAACCTGCTAACTGAGCGGCCTACGCTCGCGATCCCACGCTTGTGCCACCACGCTGAGCCAGATTCCTTCGTAAACAGCAGGTTCTCGGTTCACGTGCGAGTGTCGGCTCCAGCCCCCGATCGAGTCGCACGGCCGCCCCCGCCGCCCGCGTTCATGCTGGCTCCGTCCGCACGCGCGACGGCCGATTTGGCCTCGGCGAGTCGGGCGAGCATCGGTAACGCGCCCAACCGTCGGAGCGTTACCTCCGCTTCGTCAACCGCTTCCTGAAGCTCATAGGCGGTGGTTCCGAGAACCTTCACAGCGCTGATCGCAACGACTGCGCGTTCATACTCCAGGCCCAGATCCCGCAGGCTGCGGAGTGCTTCCAGGAACTGGGCAACCGACTCGCCCCGACGTCCTTCGAGCGCTGCGATGGCCGCATCCATTTCGCACTTTGAAGCGGCGGGCACCCGGCCTGGCATGGGGTCGATCAGGGTGCGCGCCTCGCGCAACGCGAGGAGATCCCCGAGCCAAGCAGCGGCTCGGGCGGCTTGCGGAAGGGCGCTGCTGTCAGGAGCCGCATTGGTCCGAAAGGCGCCCATCGAGAGGAGGTACGACGCATCGACGTCGCCGCGAGCCAAGGCCAGTGCGCCGCGAATCTCATCGACAGCGGCATGGGCCTGAATCATGGTCACGTCACCGAGCGCGGCTGCGCTCGCGTCGATCACGCCGTCCACCTGGGCGCCGTGTTCTCCGCGCAGGCCACGAAGCTGCGCATCCCGGAGCCTGGTCACTTGATCTTGGGAGCTCAGGCCCGCCGGCTGAGCTTCGGATAGCGTGGCAGCCGCCCAGTCCCACTCGCCCATCCGGATTGCGACGTCGATGGCGTTGCCCAGGAGATAGAAGCCGTGCCCGCGGTAACCGAGGTGGCGGGCCAGTTCATAGCCGTCCCGGGCCGCCGCAAATGCGAGCGACGGATCATCGGCCGCGGCGGCGAAGCTGAGATTGACTCTCGCTCGCAGTTCGACCGCGGGAAGACGATGAGAGGAGCTGACGCTCACCGCGCCGACGAGGGTCACGATCGCTTCCCGAAGCCGGCCCACCGACGCCAACGCAGCCCCACGGGTGACCAGTAGCTGCATCGTTTCCCACAGCAGCTCGAGCTTTTCGGCGGTCGGCAAGGCCTGGTTGACGACGGCGTTCGCCTTGTCGTATTCGCCCAAAAGCGAGTAGCTCCGCGCCAGCTCAGCATCGAGCCGCACGAACTCTGAAGTCCCTACGAGATCCGCGAACTCGGAGCGGACCGTCTCCATCAGCTCGACGCCTTCTGTCACGCGCCCGAGGATGTTGCGCGCCGTTGCATACAGGACCGACGCATCGAGGGTGCGCCGGCGATCGGTGCCCTGTCGAGCCAGTTCCAGGGCACGACCGAAGTGAACGGTGGGCTCATCTGTTAAGGCGGCGTACATCGCCGCGTCGCCCGCCATCGTCCGGAGGGAGAACTCATCGCCAGGATCGGTGGCTATTTCGAGTGCCTGGCTGAGATAGTGGACAGCCTGGGCGAATGAGCCCAGGGACCTCGCCCGTTCGGCCGCAGCCCGCAGTGCGACCCGAGCCTGCGCGGCGACAGCCTCACCC
>JACDAH010000050.1 GCA_013695505.1 Chloroflexota bacterium
AGCGACGCGAGGGCGTGTCGGCGCTCGACAAGCTCCACGTCTTCCTGCGTGCCCTCGAGGTGGACGAGACGCAGCGGAACACGGCCGAGACCGACCCGCTCATGACCGCGCTCGGCCTGCCGTACCCGACGATCGTCGGGATCGTGGCCGGCGGCGAGTGGGCCTCGACCGTGCTCGACCGGCTCGTCGTCGACGGCCGCTACGGCGTCAAGCTCGGGCAGTCACCGGCCGAGGCCGCCCGCGACCTGTTCCGCGCGATCGACGACGCCAACGAATCGGACCCGTTCCTTCGCGAGCATCCGGCGACGGTCGAGATCGTCGGCGGCCAGTTCGGGTCTGGCCGGGTGCCGTCCGATCACGCCTTGCCCATGGGACTTGCCGACGCTGCGGAGGCGGTCATCGGCCGGCGGCCGGCCCTGCTCGGCGAGCCATACGGGGCGGACATGCGGCTATTCATCGACAGCGGCACGCCGTGCGTCATGTACGGCCCGGGTGACGTGAAGCTGGCTCACAGCGCAAACGAGAACGTTCCGCTTGCCGAGGTCGAGGAATGCGCCGCCGTCCTCGCGGCGTGGGTCGTGCGCGAGCTCGGCTGAGGGCCCGCCCCTCAATGACCCGCAGGTTTCCGCCACGGCGAACGGGTTCGGGCGCGGGTCGATCTCGGCACGTTCCCGGTGCGCTCGGGCGGCCTGGCCGCGGGGATGGCGCCACCTCGACCGTGGATCCGGCCTCCGGGCTCGTCATCAAGCCTTGGTTCCAGCCCGAAAGCCCCATGTTGTTCCCTTCGGCGGGAATGTCTGCGTCTCGGTTTGGCGCGAACTGATCGCCGGCCTCAGACAGACGCCTGGTCCCGGACAGCAGAGCGTCGGGCGATCACGAGCGCGGTCGGGACGATGACCAGCCCGGCGCCGAGCAGCCCGAGCGCGGCGTAGCTCGCGGCGGCGACCACCACCCCCGACCCGAGGCTGGCGGCGGCCGCGGAGCTCCAGATCAGGCCGTCGACCAGGCCCTGGAGCCGGGTCCGCTCGGCGAGCGACAGCCCGTGTGTCAGGAGCGCCGAGCCGGCGACGAAGCCGAGGTTCCAGCCGTAGCCGAGCAGGAACAGGGCCACGAACAGCAAGGGTCCGCCGTCCGCCGGCGCAACCGCGGCAAGCACGGACGCGGCGGCGCTGAGCGCCAGGCCCGCGAGGATCACCGGCATGGTGCCGAACCAGTCGGTGAGGCGGCCCGAAAGGGGCGAGAGGGCGTACATCCCGAGCGTGTGTCCGCTGATCACGATGCCGACGGCCGCGAGGTCCTGGTGATGGGCCTTCATGTGCAGCGGGGTCATCGTCATGACCAGGACCATCACGACCTGGACGGCCACGAGGGCGACGATCGCCACCGGGACGTTCGGGCGGCGCAGGACATCGGCGAGCGAGCCTGCTGCCGAGCGATCGCCGCCGGGATGGTCGTGGCGCGAGGACGTGTCGGCGAGAGCGTACGGGTCGGGCCGCAGGGCAAGGAGCGTCAGGATCGTCGCCGCACCGACGAACACGACCGGCACCAGAAACGCTCCCGAGAGCGGGGGCAGGCCGAGACCCTCGGCGAACGTGGCGGCCGGGGCGGCGAGATTCGGGCCGATCACCGCGCCGGCCGTCGCGCCCCAGACGACGAGACCGAGCGCGGACGCCCGTCGATCGGCCGGAAACAGGTCCGCAGCGACGTAGCGGGACAGCTGGTTCGAGGCATTCCCGAACCCGATCAGGACCGTTCCGACGAGCAGCAGGGGCAACGACGCCCAGATCACGGCGAGGGTTGCGACGAAGGCCCCGCTCAGGCCGACCGCATACCCGGCCGCGAGCCCGACCCGGCGGCCCGATCGAACCATGAGCTGCGACAGGAGGACCGCGCCCAACGCCGCGCCGAGGACTGCCGCGGCCCCCGGTGCGCCGCTCCAGGCGGTGTTCCCGGCGATCTGCTCGGCCGCGATCGACGACACCGTCGAGGCGGCGATGTGGCCGATGCTGCCGAGAGCGACGCCGGCGACGAGCGACCAGTGCGCCCGGCGGCGCAATCGGTCGAGGACGGATGCCGGGAGGTCGAGCGCCGGAGTGGTCACCCGCGGAGGATAGACGGGCCGCGGACGCTGCCGCGGCTCTCGGCTCAGAGCCCGAGGGTCGGGACGTCGACGCCCGCGAGCCGAGGACTGGCCTCGAGGATCGCGGCGGGTGGCTCGACCCGGGTTGCCTGCTCCGCGGCGATCTCGACGAGCCGGCAGATCGCGTTGGCCTGGCGCATCTGCTCCGGGCCATGCGGGGCCACGAGCAGGAGGTCGGGGCTCGCGACGACGATCGCGAGACCCATCGCCCGCGACACCGCGACGTTCAGCCGGTGGCCGTCGTACAGGAACGCCATGCCGCGCGGTGCGTCGTCCGCGGACGAGGCGGCCATCGAGTAGATCGCGACCGGCGCTTCCTGGCCCTGGAACCGATCGACCGTCCCGACGCGAGCCTTGCGACCGAGCCGCCGCTCGACGCTCGCCTGGATCTTCGCGACGTGGGCGTTGTACGGGGCCACGACCACGATGTCGCTCATTCCGAGCGCTCGGATTCGGCCGTGGCGATCGACCCATTCCCGGCCCAGGAGCTCCTCGATGGCGTCGGTGACGCGCTCCGCCTCCGCGATCGACGCCGAGGCATCACCGACGTGCACGACCGGCTGCCAGCGGATCCCGGACCCGCCGAATGGGGCCGATCCCGCGAGCGCCTGGCGGGCCGTCGACTCGGCCGGTTCGAGCCGTCCCTCGTAGAAGATCTCCGAGATGTAGCCGTTGACGTCGGGATGCATCCGGTACGTGGTCGGCAGCAGCAGGCCACGCTCCGGGGGCACGGTCAGGGCGTCCCCGACGAGGTGTTCCAGGGCCGAGACGCCGGCGCCTTCGGGATGGATGCCCTGGCTGACCTGGGGCAGCTGATTCGGGTCACCGAGCAGCACGATCGACTGTGCCGCGCCGGCTGCGGCGATCGCATTCGCAAGGCTCAACTGCCCGGCCTCGTCGACGAACAGTACGTCCACCGATTCGAGGAGGTCCTCCCGGGCCCAGAGCCACTGGGTCCCGGCAGCGATCTGGAATTCGCCGCGGATCAGCGGAGCGACGTCCTTGGAGTCGTCCACGACCCGCACGCCCGTCTTCGCGGAGCCGGCCTCGTCGTCGCAACGCTGGACGGCGGTGAACGGCAGGTGCCGCTCCGCGAATGCCTCGGCCGTCTCGTCGAGCAGGTTCGTGATCGCCTTGTGGGACTGGGCGGTGATCCCGACTCGTTGGCCGGATGCGACGAGGGCAGCGATCATCCGCGCCCCGGTCCACGTCTTGCCAGTCCCCGGCGGGCCCTGGATCGGGAGGACGCCGTGGTCGAGATCCAGCGCGAGCCGGATCGCCGCGTCAAGCGGCAGCTCTCCCTCGGACCGGAGCGCGGTCGTGGACGGTTGGCCGGCCAACGAGGCGAGGCGAGGCGTCGTCCGCGCGACGAGGTCGCGGGCGGCCTGGAAGCGAGTGGAGCCGTCTCTCGGCTCGAACCCGCGGGCGAGCACATCGTCAGCGATGCGACGGAGCGCGTCGCGCAGGACGTCGACATTGATCGGCTTGCCGGGGATCACCGCGGCCGGGTGACGGTCCAGCTTCGTGGCTGTCCGGTGAATGTCGATCGAGCCCGTGATGTCGTCGATCGCCGCGACCAGGCCCGTGTCGAGACCCCGCTTGCTGTCCGGCTCGACCGCGGAGCGGCCGACCCGGATCCGGTGGTCCTGCGGCTCGAACCGGTAGCGCCGGACGAAGCCACCCTGGCCGCGCGGCTCGACGTCCGTCTCGTAGACGAGCCCGCCGATGCCCTCGCTGGATTCGATCAGCTCGTTCATGCCCATCTGGTTGAGCCGGTAGAAGTTCCACCACTCGGGCTTAGCGTCTCGACCGTGCCAGTCGAGGAGCTGTGCCAGCAGCCAGCGGCTGCGCTGCTCGTCGGTCGCGGAGCGACGGTCGGCCGGGACATCGCTCGTGAGGATCTCGACCCGGCGCGCGATCTCCGCCTGGTACGCGGACTGCTTCTCGCCGGGCAGCCCGTCCCCGACCGTCGGCCGCTCCATCGACCAGCCGCGCCCGATCGCCTCCGCACGTCGCTGTTCGAGCCAGTCCCGAAGCATCCACGTGGAAACGCAGTCGTCCCGGTTGTAGTCGGCGAGATCCGCGAGATGCTGCGCGTCGCCGTCGCGAAGCCACGTCTCGTAGGCCACGACCGAGAACCCGGCGTCGGTCACCGGGCCTTCGCGCGCCGGCAGGTAGAACTTCTCGATCCGTTTGATCGAGTACGACTCGACCGACGCCCGGATGCCCTGGCGCACGACGTTGTAGAGATCGACGAGGATCCCGCCGCGGAGCAACCGGTCGACCTCGTCCACCCGCGTGCCGTGGCGCTGCATCAGCCGCTTGATCGCACCGGCTTCATAGCCCGCGTAGTGGTACACGTGCATCCCCGGGTCCCGGGCGAGGCGATCCATGACCAGGTCGATCAGGGTCTCGAAGGCCGCCTTCTCGCCCGCCCGATCGTGACCCCAGAGCGCCCGATAGACGGGCAGGCCGTCGACCGCCTCGACGAGCCCGAGGAGATACTCGAGACCGCCAGCCTCGATCCAGGGATCCGCCTCGATGTCGAAGAAGAGGTCGAGCCGCGACGGCTCGGGCAGGATGGCAAGGCCGCGGCCAGGCTCGTCGGGGATCGGCTCGATCAGCTCGTGGAGAAGCTGATGCCGGTCCTCGCCCTCGACCTGGATCCTGGCCTGTTGACGGAGGCGATCGAGCGTCCGCGGGTTGAGGTCGGGAACGGTGGCACCCGGATCCAGCATCGCGAGGTGCCGGCGGGTCGGGACGCCGCCTTCCTGAAGCCGCTCCGTGGCTGCCCGGCTCATGCCGGCGACAATGGACGGATGGTCGTCGGTCCGGCGGCGGTCCATGCACATCGGGAACCACGCGCAGACGCGGCAGTGATCGACCGGATCCGGATAGGTCGACCGCGGAGCCAGCCGGCCGGCGCCGAAGACGCGGTCCTCGAACCGGCGCTTGACCGCCCGGTAGAACGCGGAGTAATCGTCGAGCCGGAGGGTGTGCGTCTCGGAGTCGCCGGTGATGACGTGGATGTGCTCGGGACGCCGGGCCTGGACGGTCTCGAGCCGGTCCGAATAGACACAGACCTGGAGCAGCGCCGAGCCCTTCACCGATCGCGCGAGCTTGGTGTCGGCCACCTCGTAGTGCCAGTCGCCCAGATCGGACCCACCCTCCACCCGGAGGAGGAAGTCCGCATGGCCGCGCCAGCGACCGTCGAAGAGCGTCGCCTGGTAGATGACGTCGACCCCGCGCCGCATCGCCGCGACCGTATCCGCCTCCGCCGCGCGGAGCCGATCCGGGTTCGTCAGGCCTTCCTTGTGTCCTTCGTGGATCGACTTCCCGGCGGCCCGCAGCCGCTCGAGATATGCCCGCTCGTGGGCATCGCCCCGCTCCTGGAGCAGAACGACCTCGGGATCGAGGCGCTGATGTGGCTTCTCCCAGAGCTCGCCGAGCCGCCCGAGCTCGAGGGACGTGAGGTGTCCGCATTCGAGAAAGCCGACGAGGTCCGTGGCGCTGACGATGATCGTCCCGTCGACGTCCTGCACGAGCCAACCTTAGCCCGCCCCCATGCCACCTCGCCTGTCACACGGGCTGTCGCACCTGGGCACGCCATCGCGGCGTTGCCTTCTGCGGTCCTCGCTCATGCATCTGCGACTGCGCTCGCTCCGGTCCTCGGCCGCCTATGCGCTGACACACGCACGCGCGATGAACGCCGAGGCCTTGCCCACCTTCGGCGTAGCCCATTCCGACAAACGCAGTCACGGCGCTGTCCTGATGGACCGACGCTGGCGGCGTCGCCCTGAAACGCGCCGGCGACGCTCGATCGTCAAGCCGGTCGCAGCGAGCGCCAGGTGTCGAGTGCCCACTTCCAGTCATGCGGGTCGTCGATCACAATCCGGATCGCCGCACCGCGGCCGCGGACCGCGTGAACCCTTCGACGGTCGCGACCTCCACGCCCGAGCTCGGGTCGGAGGCGAGCCTCGCCCGACCGCGAACGACGCCGTCATCGTGCTCGATCGCGTCGTGCCCGAGGTGTCCGGCGACCTCGCGCAGGAACAGGTCTGCCGACATCGGCACACTGCCATTGGCGGTCTCGGTACCAGCCAGCGTGATGCTCCGTCCGGCCTCTCCGCCGGTCCACTCCTCGGCCGTCCGTTCGCTCGTGAACGAGCCGGGCACCTCGAGGGCCCAACCCTCGTGGACGATCGTGACCGGCCAGCGCCGATAGCCGATCCGGGTCGGCTCGTGGTCCGCCGGTCCGCCGGCGAGCCCGCCCCCACCGCGATCGAGCAGGGCGCGCGTCGCCGGATCCGGTTGTCCTCGGAGCTGGAAGAGCTCCCGCCACTCCGACCACGGCCAGGCCAGGCCCGGTTCGAGTGCGTAGGCCCTCCGAAGCGTCCCGAGCACGTCGTCGACAAGCTGGATCTCGTCGACGCCGACCGGCGGGCGCCAGCGGACCTCGAGCCAGAGTTGGGTGAGCGCCCGGCCGAGCAGGTAGCGGGCGTCCATCGCGTCGGCCACCCATGGCCAGACGTCGGCGGCGGTGCGTGGATCGCCGAGGGCACGCTCGAGCCAGGTGTCGTCCCGCGGGCCGAGGACGCACGCGACCGCTCCGTCGAACGTGAACCGGAGGCCGGGCGGCGTTCCGAGATGAAGACCCTTCGCGCCCTGCCGGCGGGCGTCCCGGACCGCGATCAGCGC
>JACDAH010000053.1 GCA_013695505.1 Chloroflexota bacterium
GCACCTTCCAGCGCTCCGCCGGAGGCGCCGGCGATGGTCAGGACGCCGCCGAGCAGCGGTCCGGAGCAGAAGCCGCCAATTCCGTAGACGAGGCCGAGTGCGTAGGTGGCGGCCAGCGACTCACTGCTCGCTCCGAACCGGCCCCCCGATATCCGTCCGGCGCCAGGAACCTCGAAGCCGCCGACCACCAACTGGAACGTTCCGATCGCGATCAGCAGGAGCCCGGCGATGACGGACAGTTCCGAGCGGCGCTCCAGGAAGAGGCTGCCGATGGCGCCGATCCCCAGACCCAGCGGGATGAACAGGGTGAGGAGCCCCAGGTAGAAGACGCCCGTGCGCAGGACGAGTTGTCCGCGCGACGGGAAGGCGTACGCGAAGAAAGCCGGGAGGAGCAGCGCGGAGCACGGACTCAGGAGCGACAGCACACCCCCGGCGAACGCGACCAACGCTTCGATGCCCATCGTGGGGTTTCGGTCAGGGCTTCGCCAGCGCCGCGTCGATCGCGGCCGCGAAGACCTCGAACGGCTGGGCCCCGACGATCCGCTGGTTCCCGATCACGAACGTGGGAGTGCCGGTGAATCCCTTCTGGCGGACATCGTCCAGGTCGGCCTGGACGGAGGTCGCGTACGTCTCGGCGTCGACGCAGGCGATGAAGGCGGTTGGCTCGAGGCCGAGGCCCGCGCCGAAGGCCTTGAGTCGATCCTTGGAGAATGCTCCGGAGTTTTCGCCCGACTGGTTCGCATACAGGTGGTCGTGGTATTCCCAGAACTTGCCCTGGTCACCGGCGCAACGGGCGGCGTTGGCGGCACCACGTGACTCGGCTCCGATCCAGGCGAAATCGTGCCATACCAGTCGCGTCTTGCCGGTCTCGATGTAGGCGGCCCGGATCTTCGGCTCGATGGAGCGGGCGAACGCCCCGCACGACGAACACTGGAAATCCGCGTACTCGTGGATGGCCACGGGTGCCGCGGCCTCGCCGAGCACGGGTCGCAGCACCGTTCCGCCGTCGGCGGCCGAGGGGCTCCGAGGGTTCAGTGCCAGGACTCCGATGGCCGCGATCCCGACCACGAGGAAGATTGCTGGCAACGCCCATCGCCGGCCTCGGCTCGGCCGCGCCGACTCGCGGACAAAGCGTGCACCGAAGGGCATGACAGAGAAGCTCCTCAGATCCGGTAACGAAGCAGTCGAGCTGGCGTCCGGCAAGGACAGCGATGACGCGATGCTCATCATGTAGTACGGCCCCGACCCGCACGCGGATCGCAAGCTCACCCCCCTGGTCGTCCTGTGTCGGCGGGACGCTCCACCACTTGGACACGACCCCCGCCCAGATTCGTTGACTTCGACCGGAGACGCGCGCACAGTCCGCGAGTGACCGGACCGGGCGAAGTCGCCGCGTCCTTCGTTGCTGCCATCGCGCGGCACGACCCCGACGCGGTCGCGCGCTGTTTCGCCGAAGACTATGAGGACGAGGCCCCGGCCCGCCACGGAGAGACCGTCCATGGCCGCGACGAGGTGCGCGCCAACTTCGCCCGCATGTTCACCTCGATACCGGACGTCAAGGCCACGATCATCCGGCTGGCGGAACGCGAGGACGAGGCGTGGATCGAGTGGCGGCTGTCCGGGACTCGCGACGACGGATCGACCATGGACTTCGTCGGTGTGAACATCTTCGGCGTCGCCGACGGCGTTTTTCGGTGGGGTCGGATCTACACCGAACTCGCCCGGAGCGTCGGCGGCATCGAGGCGCAGCTCGCGCGCATGATCGGGGACGCCGCGCCCGCCGACCGATAGCGTCCGAGCGCTTCGCGGCGACCGCATCGAGTGCTCCGAAGCCAGGAGTCCGGCGGCGCATCTGACGGGGTTGGGGCGAAGCGTCGCCGCGCGCGGACTCCTCGCCGTCGGAGATGGTAGAGTGAGCGAGTCGCCGATGTTCTGATAGATTTGAGTAGATATTGAACGCCTCGACGTCCCGCGATCCGGATTGGCTGGCGCTGTCGGAGGCCAGTCGCCTCCTCGGCGTTTCGCCAGCAACGCTGCGGCGCTGGAGCGACGCCGGCCGCCTGCGAGTGTTCACGACGCCCGGTGGTCATCGACGCTTCTCACGGAACGCGCTCGAGCGCCTGTTGCCGGCAGATCGCACCCGTCGGCCGACGCTCGGTAGCGCCGGCCTCACTCCGACGCAGATCGCCAGGACCTATCGGAGATCGAGTCGCGAAGCCGCCCCGGAGCTGCCCTGGGTCCTCACCC
>JACDAH010000064.1 GCA_013695505.1 Chloroflexota bacterium
GCGACCTTCACCACCGAGTCCGTCGTGCGCAGCGCCTCGGCCGCGGCCGCAAGGCCGTCGTCGCTCGCTGCCAGGTTCGGCGCGATCGCGCCGACCCCGGCCCGCACGACCTCGATCGGCAGCCGCGTCCCGATGACGCCGGTCGAGAGCAGGAGGGTCTGGATCTCCGGGATCGCGAGGGCCTCGGCGAGCATCGTCGCGATCGCGGCCTGGTCGGCATCGCCGGCGGCGCCGGTCGCGGCGTTCGCGCAGCCGCTCGTCGAGATGATCCCGGTCGCCCACCCGAAGCGGCCGCTGCCGGACGGATCGGTGGCCGCGAGATGGGCCTGCGACAGGCGAACGGGCGCGGCCGCGAACGCGTTCGGGGTGAAGACCGCAGCCACGGCCGCCGGGACCCGATCCCCGTCGGGACCAGTTGCGGTCGCGACGAAGGCCAGGTCCGGACGGCCGGACGCCTTGATCCCGGCCGCGCCGCCTGTGGCGACGAAGCCTCCCGGGATCGCGGCGCGTCGCTCGACCGGCGGGAGATCGGTCGAGAATGCGGACAGGGACGAGTCGATGGCGGTCGGCATGGTTTGCGCGGGCTACGGGGCGAGCGGCAGCTGCTCGAGGCCGAGGTCCTCGGGCAGGCCGTGAACGAGATTGAACGCCTGGATCGCCTGGCCGGCGGCGCCCTTCACGAGGTTGTCGATGACCCCGATCGCGACGATCCGGCCGGTCCGCTCGTCGTGGTGAACGAAGACCCGGACGTGGTTGCTGCCGAGGACGTGCTTCGTCGCGGGCGCCGTCGGGACGACGGTCAGGAAGGGCTCGTCGGCGTAGGCGGCCGCGTATAGGTCGTCGAGCTCGGCCTGGCTGGTGGAGCGGGTCGGACGGACATGTGCGGCCGACAGGATGCCGCGCGTCATCGGGACCAGATGGGGCAGGAAGTCGACGCTCGCCGCGCCCGGATTGGTCGTGCCGGCCGCAGCGCCGAGCGCTGCGAGCTCCTGCTCGATCTCTGCCACGTGGCGGTGACCGCCGATGCCGTAGGCCTTCACGCTCTCGTTGACCTCGCCGAACATCAAGTCGGGCTTGGCGTCGCGGCCGGCGCCCGACACACCGCTCTTGGCGTCGACCACGAGGTCGCCGATCAGCCCGGCCCGGGCGAGGGGAGCGAGGGCGAGGAGCGTGGCTGTCGGATAGCAGCCGGGCGCCCCGACGATCGCGTGGTCCGCGTGACGAAGCGCCGCGAGCTCGGCTCGATGGAGCTCGGGAAGGCCGTAGATGGCACTCGGCAACAGGTCAGCCCGGGGATGCTCGAAGCCGTACCAGCGGGGGTAGTCCGCCGCAGCCCGGAGGCGGAAGTCGGGCCCGAGGTCGATGACGGCGGTGCCGCGCGCCGCGATCTCGGGCACGAGCTCGGCTGCGGTCCCGTGGGGCAGGGCCAGGAACACGGCGTCGACGGCTGGCAGGTCGCGATCGACGACGAGCTCGATCCCCGAGAGGTGGGCGTGGCTGGCCCCGATCGGCTCGCGGTCTCGCCCGCGGCCCTGGAGCCCGACGATCTCGACCGCGGGATGGGGCGTGAGGAGCCGGATCAGCTCCGCGCCGACATAGCCGGTCGCACCGATGATCCCGACCCGGATCCGGGCGTCCGGCCCGCCGGCGGGCCCGCGGTCGATCGTGCTCGCGGCGGAGGGAACCGAGGTGGTCATGGTCGCATGACTATACAAGCAGGACGAATAGTCATGCAACATCTTGAGGCCGCGCACGTCACCGAGCGGCAACCTCGACTAGATCACTAGGAGTACTCTACGATAGCGCCCCACGTCGCCGCCAGGAGCTCGCAATGCCCTCCGCTGTCTCCGCCGAGTCCACCGCCGGCCTTCCTCCTGCACGGATGATCGATCCGCGCGGACATCGATTCGGGGCGGGATTCTCGGCGGTGGTCCTCGTGGCCTCGTTCGTCACCGGCTTCGTGCCGGGCGTCGCGGTCGTCCTTGCGTCGATCGGGGTGAGCGCCGCGTTCGGGCTGCGCTGGTCGATCTATGCCGCGATCTGGCGACGGATCGTGCGGATCGCGCATCTCGGCAAGGCCGAGCCCGAGCACGAGTACCCGCCACGCTTCGCGCAGACCCTCGGCAGCATCGCCCTGATCGGGTCGCTCGTCGCCTTCGGTCTCGGTGCCACCACCATCGGCTGGGGCTTCGCCATGGCCGTTGCTGGACTCCAGTCCGTGCTCGGCGTGACGGGGTATTGCATCGGCTGCAAGCTCTACTTCCTCCGATGGTGGGTTCCGGCGGCCGTGACCCGGCTGCTG
>JACDAH010000067.1 GCA_013695505.1 Chloroflexota bacterium
GGAGCAGGGTCCGGCCGCGCGACCGCGGCTTCAGGCGCGCGGGCCATGCCCCGGCGCCCACTGCCAGACGCTCGCCGCGATCTGCCAGCGGCCGCTCGCCCGGGTCAGGAGGAGGTACTCCATGTACACGGCCGAATGGACGGTTGCGCTGGCGATTGCTCCCGAGACGCCGGTGACGTCGACCCGAAGGGCGCGGTCGGCGACAGCGCGCGCGCGACCCAGGCCCTGTCGGGTCAGAGCGACCATCTCGGTCTTCGTCGTCCGGTCCACGCCCGATCGTTCGCGATCCTGCCCGAACGCGAGCTTCGCGAGCGCCGGATGGAGCGCGCGATCCATCCGATCCGCCTCGCCATCGAACCAGCCGTCGAAATAGTCGCGAATGCAAGCCTCGATGGCCGCGACGTCCTCGGGTCGAATCGTCTCGTCGAGGGGCTCGGCTACCCAGGCCAGCGTTGCCGGCGGCATGTCAACGTTTCTCGGCGGCACGGATCACCTCGGCCATCTTGCGCAGCGCCGAACGTGCCGGGAGCTCGTCCTCGGTGAATCCGAGGAGGATCGCCGACTCGACGCCGATGAACGGCATCCCCATGAGCGCCGCCACCTCACCGGGCGTGAACGGCCCGAGCCCGCCGATCCGCTCCGATGTCCGTCCGGCGACGTCCGTCAGCAGGCGCTGCCAGCCGCTCAGATAGCCGCGCACGGCCGCTGCGACCTCGGGGTCGGACCAGCCTGCCGCCATCATCTCGTGGAGGACTCGGACATAGCCGGACGCGATGTCATCCTCGAGGTAGTCGCACGCCCGCTCCCATTGCTTCCAGAGCGGCTCGTCGCCCGCGAACATCGCCCGCTGCCGCTCGAGAAGGCGCTCGTTCTCTGCCTCGAGCACGGCAAGGATGAGCTGCTGCTTGCTGCGGAAGTGGTAGTGGATCTGGCTGAGCGGCACGCCGGCCAGATCGGCCACGGCCCGGGTCGAGAGGTTTCCGTAGCCCACGGCCAGCAGCGTCGCTCGTGCGGCGTCGAGGATCGACGCGCGCGTGTCGTTCGTCGCCTGCTGGCGGCGCTCGGCCCGGGTGATCGGTGCAGCCTCTCCTTCATCCACGTCCGACCGAGCATACGATCCGCGGGTCATGTCGCGACTGCGAAGATGGCCGCAAGGATGAGGACGACACCGAGTGGGTGCGTGAGGCGGCGTCCCCAGGGCAGGTTCTTCTCGATGGCCGTCAGGGCGCCCAGCGCGAGCATCGCGCCGAGGCTTCCGAGCCCGACCCCGAACATCACCAGCATCAGGCTCCAACAGCAGCCGACACAGAACGCGCCGTGGGCAATTCCCATGAGGAACGCCTCCCGTCGGATGGCCGTCCCGCGCCAGCGGTTCACGACGAATCCGAACGGGCTGCGGCACGCGTCGAGGCACCGGTCGCGAAGCGGGCTGAACTGCCAGAGCCCGGCGGCGAGGAGCGTCCAACCGATGATCAGCTGCGGATGCTCAGCCAACCACGGCCAGGCCTCGACGGCGGCGTGGATCGCGCGATCCAGGACCCACGCTGCCGCCCCGAACGCCGTCCAGACGGCGAGGTAGCCCATCAGGAGCAGCGCGACGAGCAGCCCCGGTCGCGGACGGCGCCCGACAACCCGCGAGAAGACGAGGACGAGGGGGACGCTCGACGGCAGCATCATCGCGACGATCATCAGCACCCAGCCGGCCGTGAAGAGCCCGATCTCGAGCGGCAGCCCGGCGGCCGGGTCGAGCCCGGATCCAGCCTGGCCCGAGCCGGCTTCGTGGCCGAGGTAGCGACCCCACGGCGAGGCCGACCACAGCGCCAACGACAGCCAAGCCAGGCCGGCCAGACCCGCCAGCGCGGCGGCGAGGATCGCCCGGTCGCGCCCGGGGTTGCGGAGGTGCGAACTGATGAACATCGCGTCGCTCGTTCAGGCCGCGAAGCGGAAATGGCCCTGGAGGGCGTTGTGGCCCTGGAGATCGACGCTCGGGATCCCGTGAGCGCTGCCGTCGCGCGTGTACTGGCTTGCCTTGCTCGCATAGACAGGCGAGCCCGGGATCGTGCTGAAGACGGTCTCCGCGAGGGTCGTCGGGTTGCCCGTCGCGCCAATGAACGGCGCCATGTCGGCCTGGACGAGCGTTCCGATCTTCAGCCTCCCCTTGCCGCCCTCGACGCTGAACTCGATCGGTACGCGCTCCACGCCGACGACCTCGCCGATCAGGCCCGCGAGGTCGGCGACGGCGCCGCCGAGCTGACCGGTGAACAGGCGGA
The DNA here is from genome assembly GCA_013695505.1 of Chloroflexota bacterium. GTDB lineage: Bacteria > Chloroflexota > Limnocylindria > Limnocylindrales > CSP1-4 > CF-46. Next base: position 2,271 of record JACDAH010000067.1, read on the forward strand.
GGAGGACATCCTGCTGCTCGTCAGTCGCCCGCTCGTCGACAAAGACCACCGCGGTCCACGACTTGGGCTCCAGGATGTTCCGCGGGATGTGGGCGGAGACGGCCATGGTGAGGCCGCCGACGTCGACGCCCTCGACGGCGCCCTTCTCGATCCCCCACGCGATCGTCGTGTCGCACGTCTTGTAATCCGGGTCCTCGCCCACCCAACACGGGCAGAGCACGTTGCACGTGCAGACCTCGAGGAGCTTGCCTTCGATTTCGTATGCCATGGTCGCGTCTCCCGCTATCAGATCCACCGTCAGTCGGTCGATCGACCGAGATCGGTCGTATGACCGAACCATACATCGTCGTGTCAAGCCCCCTCGGAGACGAGCCACCGGACGCTCAACCTCGAGGGCGCTCCGGCCTTCGGCCAGCAGCTCCTGTTCGAGTAGGATCGAGCTGATTTCGCATCAGGCGGCCCTGAGCACGGCAGCGCGCGGACCCGTGGTGTGCCTACTTGACCGGACGAGGAGATCCCGGCAAAGAGCTTGTCGTTTCGCGCTCGCCTTGGTCCTGTCTCTAATGTTCGTCTGCACGCGCCGCAGCGACCAAGGCCTTCAGTGAGTGTGGCGCGTCGGACCGGCACCAGACGTGCCGGAGGGCCCGTCGAAACCGGGGGTCGGTCTGTGCGCGATCCTGAATACGACGCACAAACCGGTCATCAGGCTGGTTCACGACATCTTCGAGCGCGCTGGCTCCGATGAACACCAGGGACTCTTCGTCCGGCGCTCGCGCCACAAGCTCCAGGATGATCGGCCAGGCTCGCTCAGGTCCGTCAGCTGGCCCGTAGTTGAGCACCACGGTGAGCCAGTCGAAGAGCCGCCCGTCATAACCGGGCAACGGCGCCTTCCCGGCGGCGCTTGCGGCAAGAATCTTCTGGTCGCGGAAGTACGAATCGGCCTACGCGTCCAGGTCGCTGTCCGGATTGGTGACGCCGCGCCAGGTCACGCATCTCCTCCGATGTGCTGGTCGATGATCGCAGTCGGTCGCGGGTCCCTTGGTCTTCGAAGTGAGTTAGGGCGGCCCCTGAGGCGCAAGGGTCGACGGTCCTGATCGCCCTGAGGGCAACCCACCCGCTGCCGTCCTCAGCCGGCGCTGAGTTCAACCAGGCGCCCAGCACGGGCGAGCCCGCGCTGAACTATTGGTCGGCGTTCGCCTCCATCGCATCGACGGCGGCCGCGACGTCCGCGGCCCCGACGATCCCGCGGGGCTCCTTGCCCTTCGGCCAGTACAGCTCCTTGTGAACCTGCTCCTCGGGGTAACCCCGGGAAAGCAGCGTTTCCTCGGCCGACAGGATCATGTCCGGGTTGCCGCAGATGTAGGCGATCGAGTTGGCCGGAGTCAGGGCCAGCTCGTCGAGGACCGGGCCGAGGATCGACTCCACCCGCCCGGTCCGGCCCGTCCAGGCAGCATTCGCCGGATCGTTCGGGCGCGAGACGGTCGGCACGAACGTGACCGGGTACTCGCCGGACGACTGCCAGCCCTCCGTGAGCGCTCGGTACCCGAGCTCGCTCTCGTACGAGACGCCGTTGAGCATCACCGCCCGGCGCGGGGCGCCATCGATCGACAGCTGGCGCATCATCGCGACGAAGGGCGCGTTGCCCGTCCCCGATGAAATGAAGACGTGGGTCCGGTCGTCGCCCGGCAGGAGGGTGAACTTGCCCTTCGGGCCGATCATCCGCATCCCATGACCGACCGGCAGGTCGAAGAGCAGGGGAGTGAACGTGCCGCCCTGCACGCGCCGCACGTAGAACTCGTAACCGTCGGTGCCCGCCCGGGCCGGAGCCGACGCGACCGAGTACGGACGTTGCACGATCTTGCCGTCGACCATGATCCCGATCGTCATGTACTGGCCCGGCTCGAACGGCGTCGGATCCCCGTCGAAGCGCACCCAGAAGTAGGCGAGGGAGTCGGTCTCGTCCTCGCGCCGAACGAGCCGGGCGTTGTACTGGGGCGCTGCGGGATCGATCCCGGACACGGGGGCGGTGAGGTCGGTCATGGTGACGGGAACTCCACGGCTCGGCGGGATGGCACCGTCATCCTACCCGGCCGCGACCACGCCGATGGCTGCTGCCAGAGGGTCCTCACGAACTGCGAGCCGTCGACCGCCCGCGGGAGGTGGAGATCCTCGACGGAGAGGCGGCACGAACGCGGACAGATGCAACCGTGTCGTGAATCTCGTCGAGGACGATCTCGAGCCGCCGCTCCGCAGCCTCCATCGCGCCGATGGCGTTCGATCATCTTGCGTGCTGCCCACCCGTCAGGTCCGGGCCGCCGTCACCGGTCCGCAACCCGAGCCGGACCGGGGCCGAAGGTACAATCGCCACCTGCACCAAACGCCGAATCGCCTCACGCCCCGCCCACGGGCGGTGCCACCCCCGAGGAGCCCGACCGATGGCCACGACCGCCCCGACTTCGCCCGATCGTCCGCATCGCGCCGCGAAGCGCTACATCTACGCCTGGGGCGACGGCACGGCCGAAGGTAGCGGCGGGATGAAGGACCTGCTCGGCGGAAAGGGGGCAGGGCTGGCCGAGATGACGATCGCCGGCCTCCCGACGCCTCCCGGCTTCACGATCACGACCGAGGCCTGTAACGACTTCTTCGCGGCCGGCGAGCAGCTTCCAGCCGGTCTCTGGGACGACACGCTCGAGGCGATGCACGAGGTCGAGCAGCGGTCCGGCAAGGGGTTCGGCGACGCGAAGAACCCGCTCCTCGTCAGCGTCCGGTCCGGTGCCAAGTTCTCGATGCCCGGGATGATGGACACGGTCCTCAACCTCGGGCTGAACGAGGACACGCTCCAGGGCCTGATCGCGCTGACCGGCAACGAGCGGTTCGGCTGGGACGCCTACCGCCGGTTCATCGCGATGTTCGGGCGGATCGTGATGGACGTGAAGGCGGAGCGCTTCGACAGCCCGCTCGAGCACCGCAAGGAGGCCCACGGCGCCGGCGCGAAGGACACGGACCTGACGGTCGACGACCTCAGGGCCCTCGCCGAGGCGTACAAGACGATCGTCCGCGAGGACACCGGCCGCGACTTCCCGACCGACCCCGGCGAGCAGCTCGATCTCGCGATCAAGGCGGTCTTCGCGTCGTGGTTCGGGAAGCGCGCCAAGGACTATCGCGACAGCCAGAAGATCGCCCACGACCTCGGCACCGCCGTCAACGTCGTGACGATGGTGTTCGGCAACATGGGCGACGACTCCGGCACCGGCGTCGCGTTCACCCGTGATCCGAACACCGGCGAGCGCGTCCTCTACGGCGAGTACCTCACGAACGCCCAGGGCGAGGATGTCGTCGCCGGTGTCCGGACCGCCCCGAAGATCGTTCAGATGGCGACCGACATGCCGGCCGTCTACGACGAGTTCCAGCGGATCGGCCAGCAGCTCGAGACCCACTACCGCGATGTCCAGGACCTCGAGTTCACCATCGAGCGCGGCAAGCTCTACATGCTCCAGACGCGCTCCGCCAAGCGGACCGCGGCGGCGGCGGTGAAGATCGCGGTCGACATGGTCGCCGACGGGATGATCTCGAAGGAGGAAGCGGTCGGCCGGATCGAGACGGGCCAGGTCGACCAGCTCCTGCGGGCCCAGTTCGACCCGAAGGCGCGCCAGGGCGCGGAGCGGATCGCGAAGGGCCTGAACGCGTCGCCGGGCGCCGCGGTCGGCAAGGCCGTCTTCGACGCCGACGTCGCAGTCGAATGGGTGGGGCGGGGGGAGAAGGTGGTTCTCGTCCGGGTCGAGACCTCGCCCGACGACTTCCATGGGATGGCCGTCGCCCAGGGCATCCTCACCGCCCGCGGCGGGGCGACGTCGCATGCCGCGGTCGTCGCGCGCCAGATCGGCAAGCCGTGCGTCGCCGGTTGTGCCGAGCTCCTCGTCGACTATGCATCGAGGAGCGCCCGATCGTCCGACAGCGGCCTCAACTTCAAGGAAGGCGACTGGATCAGCGTCGACGGCTCGACGGGCGAGGTCTTCGTCGGGTCCATCCCGACCGTCGAGGCCCGGTTCGAGGACCAGCCCGAGCTCCAGACCATCCTCGGGTGGGCCGACGGCTTCGCCCGGATGGCCGTCTGGACCAATGCCGACAAGCCCGAGGAAGCCGAGCAGGCCCGGAGCTACGGCGCCCGCGGGATCGGCCTGTGCCGGACGGAGCACATGTTCCGCGAGGGCGAGCGGCTCGACATCGTGCGTGGCGCGATCCTCGTCGCGGCCGTCGCCACACGGGCCAAGGCCAAAGCCGAGGCCGGGGGCCAGCCGACGGCCGACGAGCACGCCGCCATCGCGACGTTCGACCGCGCGATGGCCAAGCTCGAGGTCCTCCAGCAGGGCGACTTCGAGGGCATCTTCAAGGCGATGGACGGGCTGCCCGTCGTCGTCCGGCTGATTGACCCGCCGCTCCACGAGTTCCTGCCGAACCTGGAGGAGCAGCTCGTCAAGGTCACCCAGGCGGAGATGAAGGGCGGCGCGTCCGAGGAGGACAGGGAGCTCCTCGCCACGATCCGCAGCCTCCACGAGCAGAACCCGATGCTCGGGCTGCGCGGGTGCCGGCTCGGGCTGATGATCCCGGACTTCGTGAAGATCCAGACCCGGGCCATCCTCAACGCCCAGATCGCGGTCAAGAAGGCCGGCGGCAACCCGATCGCGAAGATCATGATCCCGCTCGTCGGCCACGTGAACGAGCTGGCATTCACCCGGGCCCTCCTCGAGAAGGAGGCGAGTGCGGTCCGCGAGGCGAACGGCGGGATCGAGGTCGACTACAAGTTCGGGACGATGATCGAGGTCCCGCGCGGGGCCCTGACCGCCGACGAGATCGCGACCGAGGCCGACTTCTTCAGCTTCGGCACGAACGACCTCACCCAGATGACTTTCGGCTACAGCCGTGACGATGCCGAGGGCGGCTTCCTGCTCAAGTACGTCGAGGACGGGATCCTGCCGGTGAACCCGTTCCAGACGCTCGACGATGCGGTCGCCGGGTTGATGAAGACCGCCGCCGACAAGGGCCGAGCGACCAAGCCCGGCCTCGAGCTCGGGATCTGCGGCGAGCACGGCGGCGCCCCGGATTCGATCTGGAAGTGCGAGAAGATCGGACTCGATTACGTATCGTGCTCGCCGTTCCGCGTCCCGGTGGCGCGTCTCGCGGCGGCCCAGGCGGCGATGGCCGGCGCCGCCGAACGCGACCGATGACCGCCCACGATGCGGACCTAGTCGTTCCGCCGGGGGGCGGCGAACGGGTCAGCCTCTACGGACTCGACATCGTCTACAAGGTCGAAGGGTCCGCAACCGCCGGAGGGCTGTCGATCGTGGAGCATGAGATCCGACCCGGCGTGCTCGTGAAGCCGCATGTGCACACGCGCGAAGATGAAATCTCGATCGTCCTGGAGGGAGTGATCACCGCCCGCATCGGTGATCAGATCGTCGAGGCGGGGGCCGGCGCGTACGTGGTGAAGCCGCGGAATGTTCCCCACGCGATGTGGAACCAGGGGACGGCGACCTCACGAGTGGCCGAGATCGTCAGCCCCGCGGGCTTCGAACGATACTTCCGCGAGCTGGCTCCGATCCTCGCGGGCCAGCACGAGGAATCGGTCTATCGCGGCCTTGCTGACGGCTACGGAATCACCGTCCTCGACGACTGGACCGACGAGATCGAGGCGACATACGGCGTGAAGCTTTGACGCTGGGCGAGGGTCAGCCGGTCCCGGTCCTGCGGTCCGGGGCGACCTCGTACGGGACGTAGTCCGGCCACCACATCGCGGTGGCCACGGCCGCCTCGAGGTCGACGTCCGGCCCGATCCCGGCGAGGCCGCCGTCGCGTGCAGCGCGCGCCACCGCCAGCGCAATCGTCCATGTCACGTGGCGTAGCCGATCGACCGCCGGATACAGTGCGCCGATCGCCAGCCGCTCGTCGGCGACCTGGTCGGCCAGCGTCCGGGCCGCGACGAGGAACAACCGGTCGGGCATCGTCCGGGCCTCGGCGACGATCGCTCCGAGCCCCAGGCCCGGGAACACGAACACGTTGTTGGCCTGGCCGATCGCGTGGCGGCGCCCATCGTGCTCGACCGCCGCGAACGGTGAGCCGGTCGCGACCATCGCCCGTCCGCCGGACCAGCGCAGGATGTCAGCCGGGATCGCCTCGGACGCGGTCGTTGGGTTCGAGAGGGGCATGACGATCGGGCGCTGGGTTGCCGCCGCCAGGGTGGCGATCACGGCCTCGTCGAACGTCCCGGGCATGCCCGTCGCGCCGAGGAGGATGGTCGGGCGGAGGACCCGAATCGTGTCGACGAGGCTCGGCGCCCGATCGCCCTCGAGCGAGAACCCGTCGGCGAGACGTTCGACCGGTCGCGCGACGGCGGCCTTGTCGGCATCGAGGTCGGCGCGCCCGTCATGGACCAGCCCGCGCGAGTCGACCATGGCGATGGCGGCCGCCGCCTCGTCGGCCGTCGCTCCGTCGTCGACCATTGCCAGCTTGATCAGCCGCGCGATCCCGATCCCCGCCGCCCCTGCGCCGGCGATGACGATGCGCTGGTCGACGAGCTGGGCGCCGAGGAGGCGCATCGCCGCTAGGATGCCGCCGAGAACGACCGCGGCTGTGCCCTGGATGTCGTCGTTGAACGAGCACACCCGGTCGCGGTAACGATCCAGGATCCGGAGCGCGTTTTGCTGCTTGAAGTCCTCCCACTGGATGACGCAGCCCGGCCAGCGCTCCGCGACGCCGGCCACGAAGGCCTCGACGAGAGCGTCGTACGCCGCTCCCCGAAGGCGCGGCTCGCGATGGCCGAGATAGAGCGGATCGGCGAGGAGGAATGGGTTGTCGGTCCCGACATCGAGCGAGACCGGTAGCGTCAGGACCGGGTGGATCCCTGACGCGGCCGTGTAGAGCGCCAGCTTCCCGATCGGGATCGCCATCCCGCCCGCCCCCTGATCGCCGAGGCCGAGAATCCGCTCGTTGTCGGTCACGACGATCAGGCGGACATCCTCGTACGGGCTGTGCCGGAGGAGCTCCGGGACCCGGTCGACGTCCTCGGGGGTGATCCACAGCCCGCGGGTTCGGCGGATGATGTGACTGAACTCCTGGCAGGCCCGCCCGACGGTCGGGGTGTAGACGATCGGCAAGAACTCCTCGGCGTGCTCGGACAGCAGCCGGTAGAACAGCGTCGCGTTGCGGTCCTGGAGCGCGGCCAGGCCGATGTACTGCTCGAGCGGATCGTCCTTGCGGCGGAGGTGCTCGAGCTCGAGCTCGACCTGCTCGTCGATCGTCAGGACGCGGTCGGGCAGGAGGCCGGTCAGGCCGAACGCCAGGCGCTCGTCCTCCGGGAAGGCGAGGTCCTTGGTCAGCAGCCGGGCGCCGAGCAGGGCCGACGAGCGCAGACCGATCCGGGCCGGCCGGCCGGCGGCGATGTCGTCGAAGGGGTGGGGCAGGGGTCGCACGTCTGTCGAGTCTAGGACGCGGGCGGTGCGGCGGCGCGATGGACCAGGCCGGTCTCTCGCAAGAATCCGGCGGATGGACGGCCAGCGGCGCGTCGGCGAGGGGCGATCCGGCCGAGCTGAGTGGGCCGCGATCAGGCTGATTGATCAACCCGCCGACGAACGCGCGTGGCGCGTGGTCGATTCGAGCGGGATCGGCTCGAAGTGCCCGGCGGCCACGCACGTACCTCGCCGATTTGATCAGCCACCGCGATCAAGGGCCTCACCCGGCGCCCGCGGCGCGTCGGCGATGGGCGATCCGGCCGAGCTGAGTGGGCCGTGATCAGGGTGATTGATCAACCCACGGACGAACGCGTGTGGCGATGCGAGCGGGATCGGCTCGAAGTGCCCGGCGGCCACGCACGTACCTCGCCGATTTGATCAGCCACCGTAATCACGGACCGCGCCCCACGGCGGACGCGGCCCGACGGCGGACCGCGCCCCACACGGTGCACTGCGCGCCGAGGGATCGCGCCGCGTGATAACGCGTCGGTTCTCGGGGTCGGCCCGTGCTCGTTGGTCACGAACCGATATCCCCGACGATCGGCGGCGCCGAGCGCCCGTCAGTCCGCGCCGAACTCCACGATCGTGCGGACACCCTCCCCGCGGCGCATCGCCGCGAACGCATCCTCGATCCCGTCAAGGTCGGTCCGGCCGGTGACGAGCCGCTCGGCGGGTAGCCGGCCGGCAAGGTGGAGGGCGGCGTAGCGCGGGAAGTCGACCGCCGGATCGGCGGAGCCGTAGTTGGAGCCCAGGATCCGCCGTCCGCCGTCGACGAACGGGAATGGCTCGAACGATGCCCGGATCCCGAACGGTGTCATCCCGACGAGGACCGCGGTGCCGCCGGTCGGCAGGCAGGCGATCGCGGTCTCGATCGTCGCCGGCAGCCCGATCGCCTCGAAGCAGGTGTCGGGCCCGCCGTCGGTCAGGTCGCGGATCGCGGCCATCGTCTCCGCCGCGTCCGGACCGGCGACCACGCCGTCGGTCGCGCCCATCGAGCGCGCCAGGTCGAGCTTGGCGGGAACCCGGTCGATCGCGACGATCCGGGCCGCGCCGGCGAGGGCTGCGCCCATGACGCACGACAGCCCGACTCCACCGAGCCCGATCACGACGACCGACGACCCCGGCCGGACCTCGGCCGTCTTCGTCGCCGCGCCGACCCCGGTCGTGACGCAGCACCCGAT
>JACDAH010000087.1 GCA_013695505.1 Chloroflexota bacterium
GGCCCAGCTCGACGGGGAACCGGCGCGGCTCCTGGGCGCGCTCGCCAGCGACGACCCGCGCCTGGGCGAGGCGGCCCTCGACGCGATCTGCGACCCGATGCCTGCCCGCGTCATCCGGGCGCTCCTGCGCGACACGGTGAGCCCGAACATCATCCACGCCGGCCTGAAGTACAACGTGATCCCGGGCGAGGCGATGGTGGAGCTGGACTGTCGGCTGCTGCCGGGCACGACCGAGGAGGACATGCGCGAGACGATCATCGGCCGGCTCGGAGACCTTGCGGCCCATGTCGATGTCGATCTCGTCATCCATGCCCCGCCCGTCGCGGCCCCGGCGGACAGCGAGCTCTACGGCCTGCTGGCTCGAACCGTCGTCGATCACGATCCAGCCGGAATCCCCCTCCCGTTCATGGTTCCGTTTGCAACGGACGCCAAGCACCTGGCCGCCCTCGACGTCCCGGCGTACGGCTTCTCGCCGCTCCGTCTCGACCCGGAGGAGCGGTTCATGGAGCGGTTCCACGGCGTCGACGAGCGAGTCGGTGTCGACGCGCTTCGCTGGGGCCTGCCGGTCCTGTACGACGTCGTCCGCCGCTTCTGCGGCTAAGTCGCTCGAGCTCCAGTTCGAGCTCATCGGCTCACGATCGATCAGGCGGCGCAGCAGGCTGATAAGGCACCCGATCCCGAACGGGCCCGAGAAATGCGGCAGTGCCCATCACCGGCATGGGATCGGCGCCGGATGGCGGGCCGCTCGGTTGCGCCGAGGATGACCTCAGTCCGACGGTGCGGAAACGCCGCCGGCACAGGAGGAACATCATGGACCGCCAGACGCGCCGCGAGCACTTCGAACGGATCTGCGCGCTCCGCGACGCCTACGGACGTCTCGGGCCGGCTGACACAACGAGCGTGATCACGATCGAACGGGCGATCAGCTGGGCAAGCCGAGTGCTGGCCCGTTCGATCCCGGCGACCGCCGCCGACGTCAAGCCCGCGGGCTGAGACTCCCGCCGTTCCGGTCAGCCGTGCGCGGACAGTGACCGCCGCGGTCGATCACCGCGACCTCGTCGCGCTCCCCTACTCGGCCCGGTTCTTGATGAGCCGCCCCCGGCGCGAGATCGCGTGGGTCGCGAGGGCCGCGACGCCCATCGCGATCAACGCCCGCTCCGCGGTGGGCATCGGCCGGATGGCTGACAAGAATTGGTCGGCCCGGGCCCGATCGACGACCCGGAGCAGGGCCGCCCCGCGCGGCGTCAGCACCAGGGTTCGCTGACGGCGATCCTCCTCCTCGATCCGACGCTCCACCAGCCGCCGCCGGACGAGCCCGTCGACGAGGCGGCTGGTGGCGGATGGCGACCGATTGATCGCCTCGGCCAGGTCACCGATCGTCATCGTCCCGGAATCGGCGAGGACGTACAGGGCGGCCAGCTGGGTGAACCCAAGGCGCAGCTCGCCGAGCTGCGAGGCGAAGCCGATCACAAGCTCTCGCCACAGGGCACGGCCCATCGCCACCCGCTCGGAGATCTGGCGGACGTTCGAAATCCGCGTCCCGGCGGCCAGGACGGTCGCCGACAGGTCCGCCTCGAAGCGGCGGGCGATCGTGCGCGCGGGCGGTGGCGGACCGACTCGCCGGGCAGGCGGCCGGGATTCGACGGTCATGGAGCGGCTCCGGCAATCACGGCCGGAGAATAGCCCCAACTCCGCCGGTGCGTGCACTGTCGCACAGGCCGAGCACCGTACGCGCGGTCCGGGGGGCTACCCTCCGAGGGATGACCACGCCTGCCTTCGTGTTCCCCGGCCAGGGCTCGCAGTCGGTCGGCATGGGACAGGCACTCGCGGAGGCATCGCCCGCGGCCGCTGCGGTCTTCGCCGCCGCCGACGCGGCCCTCGGCCACTCGATCAGCCGCCTCGCGTTCGACGGGCCCGCCGAGGAGCTCGACCGGACGGAGAGCGCCCAGCCGGCTCTGCTCGCGACGTCGATCGCCTACCTTGCCGCCGTCCGCGAGCGCTGGGCGGCCCTCGGGATCGAGCCGACGACGGTCGCCTGGGCGGCCGGCCACTCGATGGGCCAGTACTCCGCCCTTGTCGCGGCAGAGGTCATCTCGCTCGAGGACGGCGTGCGCCTCGTCCGGGAGAGAGGGCGGCTCATGCAGGCTTCCGGCGCGGGTCGGGATGGGGCGATGGCCGCGATCCTCGGCCTCGACGACGGCGCCCTGCCCGCCCTCGTGGAGCGGGCCTCGGCGTACGGCGTGTTCGGGATCGCCAATCGCAACGCTCCGGGCCAGGTCGTCGTGTCCGGCGAGCGAGCCGCGATCGAGGCCTCCGCCGAGATCGCTCGCGAGCTCGGGGCGCGCAAGGCGATCGCCCTGCCCGTCTCGGTCGCCGCCCATTCGCCACTGATGGCCGAGGCCGCGGACGGGATGCGCCGCGTTCTGGCCGCGGTCGATTTCCGCGACCCGACGGTGCCGTTGCTCGCCAATGCCGACGCCCACCCGATCACCACCGCCGACGGCGCCCGCGCCGAGCTCGTCGAGCACCTGACCGCAGGCGTCGACTGGGTCGCCGCGGTGGAGCGGATGACCGCGAGCGGCGTCACGACGTTCATCGAGGCCGGGCCGGGCCGCGTCCTCACCGGCTTGATCAAGCGGATCGCCCCCGACGCCCAAACCTTCCCGCTCGACGACTCCACCTCCCCCGATCGTCTCGCCGTCCCGTTCGCGACCGCCACGACCGCCTGAGCTTCGTTTCAGAAAGGATCCCCCGAGGGTGCGCAAACCTGATTACGACCGCCGCGTCGTCGTCACCGGCCTGGGCGTCGTCAGCCCGGTCGGCAATGACGTCAAGACCGCCTGGGGCAACCTCGTCCGCGGCCAGTCCGGTCTCCGCGAGATCACGAAGTTTCCCGTCGACCGCTACGAGGCCAAGGCCGCCGGCGAGGTCCGCGACTTCAACCCGACCGATTGGATGGATCCCAAAGCCGTCCGGCGGAGCGAGAGCGCGATGTGGTTCGGCGTCGCGGCCGGCAAGCAGGCTCTCCTGGATTCCGGGTTCGAGATCACCGACGCCAACCGCGAGGAGGTCGGCGTCGTCTTCGGCTCGGGCGCCGGCGGCCAACAGCTCATGATCGACGCCTGGGTGAACCTTCACGAGAAGGGCCCGCGCAGCGTCCCGCCGACGTTCATCGCCAACGCCCTGGTCGACTCGGCGTCGGGCATGCTCGCGATCGAGACCGGCGCAATCGGCCACAACGTCTGCATCGTCTCGGCCTGCGCCACCGGGACCCACAGCGTCGCCGAGGCGGCCGAGGCCATCCGGCGCGGCGATTGCGTCGCGATCATCTCCGGCTCGACCGAGGCGCCGCTGCTCGAGACGGCACATGCCGGCTTCACGAACATGCGCGGGATGGGCATGCCGCGACCCGGCGAGCCGCTCGCGACCGTGTCGCGGCCGTTCGACCTGACGCGCGACGGGTTCGTCCTCGGCGAGGGCGCCGGCGGGCTGTTCCTCGAGGACCTCGAGCTCGCCAAGGCGCGCGGGGCGAAGATCTACGCGGAGGTCGTCGGATACGGCTCGGCCGCCGACGGCTGGGACATGATCCAACCGATCGCCGGGGGGACGGGTTCCGCCCGGGCGATGAAGATGGCCCTCGATCGGCGCGGCGTGCCCGCCGACGAGGTTGACCTGATCAACCCCCACGGGACCTCGACCCCGCTCGGCGACAAGCGCGAAGCCGAGGCGATCTGGACGGTGTTCGGCGATCGAGCGGCCGGGTCGCGCCACTCGCTCGCGATCAGCGGGACCAAGTCGATGACGGGCCACATGATGGGCGCGGCCGGCGCATTCGAGGCGTTCGCGACGGTCATGTCGGTTGCCGAGCAGTGCATCCCGCCCACGATCAACTATCGCGACCCGGACCCCGAGTGCGACCTGTGGGTGGTGACCGAGCCGACCTCGATGCCGGTCCGCTACGCGCTTTCCAACAACATCGGCCTGGGGGGCCACAACGGAGCCGTCATTTTCAAGCGTTACGACGGCGATTGAGGCGACGGCCGTCGCGGCGCGACGAACGCGGTCACTCCCTACAATCGGCCCAATCCTGAGCCCCGAGGGACCCCTTGCCTGAACTCGATCCATCGCGGCGTGCCGTGGTCACCGGTCTGGGAGCGGTCATGCCGATCGGCAACGACTTCCCGACCTACTGGTCGAACCTCGTCGGCGGCGTCACCGGCACCCGCCTGATCCAGGGCTTCGACGCGTCTGCCTTCGAGGTCCGGATCGCGGCCGAGGTCCTCGACTTCGACCCGACCCGATTCATGGAGGCCAAGATGGCCCGCCGGATGACCCGCTTCATCCACCTCGGGATGGCGGCCGCGAAGGAAGCCGTCGCCGACAGCGGGATCGACTTTGCCGCGATGAGCCAGGATGAGCGAGATCGGGTCGGGGTCGTGATGAACACCGGCGGCGGCGGGATCGAGGCGATCATCGACGGAACCCATGTCCACGACACCAAGGGCCCGCGGTTCGTGTCCGCCTTCGCGGTCCCGGCCCTGTCGGGCTCGATGGGCGCCGCGATGCTGTCGATGGAGTGGGGCCTCACCGGCCCGGTGATGACCCAGGTGGCCGCCTGCGCCACGTCGGTCATCGCGTTCCACGACGCGCTCCGCCTGATCCGGACCGGCGAGTGCGACGTGGTCCTCACCGGCGGCGCGGAGGCACCGGTCGTGCCGATGGGAGTCGCTGCCCTCGCCAACATGGGCGCCCTCTCGAAGCGGAACGACTCGCCGGAGACCGCGTCGCGGCCTTTCGACGGGACGCGCGACGGGTTCGTCCTCGGTGAGGGCGCAGGTCTCGTGGTGATCGAGTCGCTGGCTCATGCCCGCGTGCGCGGCGCGGCCCCGATCGCCGAGGTCCTCGGCGGCGCGCTGACCGCGGATGCGTTCCACATCAGCGCGCCGGAGCCGACGGGGCGCGGCCAGAGCCGGGCGATGACAAACGCCCTTCGGAACAGCCAGGTCGCCCCTGATGAGATCGACTACATCGTCGCCCATGGAACATCGACGCCGCTCAACGACGTGACCGAGACGCGGGCGATCAAGGTGGCCTACGGGGAACACGCGTACAAGGTCGCGATCAGCTCCCCGAAGTCGATGATCGGCCATCTCGTCGGCGCGGCCGGGATCGCGTCGGCGCTCGCGGGGATCGGTGCGATCCGCGATCAGGTCATCGCGCCGACGGCGAACCTCCATACCCCCGACCCCGAGTGCGACCTCGACTACGTCCCGCTCACGGCGCGCCGGACCAAGGTCGACACGGTCGCGGTCCACGGCTTCGGCTTCGGCGGCCAGAACGCCGTGGCCATCTTTCGAACGCCGACGGACTGACGGGTCCTCGGTCAGGTGCGGAGGCGACGTCCCTCGGCGGTCTCGACTTGGGCGATCAGCTCCGGGCGCCATGCGATGGGCTGCTCGGTCACGTAGTCGTAGCGGACGATCACGCTCCGGCAGGTCGCCACGAGGCGCCGCGGGCCGTCCGCCGCAGACGCGGTCAGGCGATGCTCGAGACCGAGGCTCGTCCGCCCCATGCGGGCTGCCCGGGTCTCGATCACGACCGTCTCACCGAAGAAGACGGGCGATCGGAAGGCAACCTCCGCCTCGGCCAGGATGAGGCCCTCGGCCCGGCCGCCGTCACGCTCGAGAGGCTCGCCAGTCGCTGCCGTCCACCAGGCGATACGGGCGGTCTCGACGAACGTCAGGTAGACCGCGTTGTTGACGTGGCCCATCGCGTCCGTGTCGGCGAAGCGAACCTCGACGGACGCGCGATGCCCGAAGTCGCCGCCGAGATCGCGCGAGTCGGGCGGTCCGTCGACCGCGACCCGATTGCCCCTCGGAGGCGCCCCCGGAACTGTGGCTCGGCTCAAGGGGTGACGATCAGCTGCCCGACCATGCCCGCCTCCGCGTGGCCTTCGACCGTGCACAGGATCCGGTAGGTGCCGGGCCGGTCCGCGAGGAAGCGGATCCGCTGGTCTAGCCGGGTCGCGCGGCGGCGTCGACGTTGGCGAGGCCCTCGACCATCCAGTCGTGGAACATCGGATCGTCGTTCGTGAAACGGACGACGACGAACCGTCCGGCTGGGACGGTCAGGGCGGCCGGGGTGAAGCGCAGATCGGTCGCCCGGACGTCGACGCCGACCGCCCCCGCGTCGATCGCCCGATCGGCCGCGATCACGCCGCCGCCGAGCGTCAACGACAGGATCGCCACCGCGACGAGATACCAGCCGCGACGAAGCCTGGCGAGCGGACCGCGGCCAGGTGTCGCGCGAGTCGCGTCGGGCCGCGCGTCGAAGGATCGGAGGCGGAGCGAGTTGGTCACCACCGCGACCGACGAGAGAGCCATGGCGGCTGCCGCGATGGCCGGATTGAGCGTGATGCCGAGCGGGACGAGGAGCCCCATCGCGACCGGGATCAGGACGATGTTGTAGGCAAATGCCCAGAAGA
>JACDAH010000119.1 GCA_013695505.1 Chloroflexota bacterium
GCTGACGGGCATCGCCTTCGCGACCGCGATCATCGGTGGCGCGGTATTCGTCGACCGGGTCCTCTACGGCGGGCCGGACGACCAGCGGCTGGCCCTCGGCGCCCTGGCCGGCGCGACCGCGCTCGGGGCCCTGCTGTCCGGCTTTGCCGTCCGCGTCCTGTCGCTCCGGATCGTGACCCTGACCGGGCTCCTGCTCTCCGCCGCGACCCTCTGGATGATGTCCTCCTGGACGCCGGCGGTCACGATCGGAACGGTCGCCCTCGTCCTGGGCGGGTTCGGGTTCGGGTTCGGGTTGACGGTCACGCCCCGCAGCACGGCGGCCGTCGAGAGCGCCGGACGGGCCTCGTTCGGGATGGCGAGCGCGATCGTCACGGTCGCCCGGATGATCGGGATGGCGATCGGGGTCGCGGTCCTGACCGCCTACGGCTCGACCCAGATCGACCGCCTTTACGATCGGCTGTTCTCCGCGGCCAGCCCCGACGGCTGGAAGGCCGTGATCCCGGCCGAGCTGCGCGATCGGCCGCTCCGTGACGGGCTCGTCGTCAACGCACTCGAGGCGTGGGCCGCCCGGGAGGCATCGGGGATCCTCGTCGGCATGTTCCTCGCCGCGGGGGTCGTCACGATCATCGCGATCCCGCCCGGTCTCGCCCTCGGCGGGCGGACGCGTAGACTCACGGCCGAGCGAGCGGCGGACGGTGCCGCTGTCACGGGCGGAGCGGGAGGCACCGGCGGACACGATGGCCAAGAAGAGCTCGAAGCGCCGATCGCCCTCTGACCTGCGCCAGCCCGCCGGGCATCGAACGGGCGCCGCGGCCGGACCGGGCCCCCGCGGTGACGCCCTGGAACGCAAGGCTGCCCCGGACGGCGGCGCCCCGGACAAGGGCGCCCCGGACAGCGGCGCCGATCCCCACTTGCCCGAGACTGCGCTCGGGGCCCAGAAGCCGGGCGCGGTCCGGATCGTCTCGTGCCACGGCGACGAGTCCTCCGAATCGTCCGATCTCGCGGACCTCCCGAAGCTCCTTGCCGCACCGGACCACCGCGTCTGGGTCGACCTGTCCAGCCCCGATGACGACCAGGTCGCGGCGGCGGCCGACGCGCTCGGCCTCCATCCGCTGATCGCCGAGGACATCCAGGAGCGCAACCAGCGGAGCAAGATCGAGTCGTTCGATGAGGATGTCGTTCATGTCGTGCTCTTCGCCCTGCACTACTCGGGCGAGGCGGCCGCAGCCGAGGTCGACTTCGTCCTGGGCACGGGCTATCTCCTGACCGTCCACGACGGGGCGCTCGGACCGTCCGCCGCCGCGCCGCTCCGGTTCGGCGTCGAGCATGCCCTCGCGAAGGGTCCCGACTTCCTGTTCTACGCGATCGCCGACACCATCGTCGACGGCTACTTCCCGGTCCTCGACAAGCTCGGCGACGACATCGATGACCTCCAGGACCGGGTGATGGAGACCGCGTCCGACTGGACCCTCCAGCGCTTGTTCGCGATGAAGCGCGAGCTCGTCAATCTCCGCCGGGCGACGTCGCCGGCCCGCGAGATCTTCAACCAGCTCACCAACCGCGAGGTCGGCTTCATCGACCCCAAGCACATCGTGTACTACCGCGACGTCTACGACCACCTGATCCGGGTGACCGACGAGCTCGACAACTATCGCGACCTCGTATCGGGCACCCTCGACATCTACGTCTCGATCGTGAACAACGACCTTTCGCGGATCATGAAGCGCCTGACCGGCGTCACCGTCATCCTCGCCGGGATCGGCGCCGTCGCGGGCATCTTCGGGATGAGCGAGGCGGGCGCGGCGTTGGGCGGCGCGGAGGCCGGCGGGTTCTGGCTCGTCACGCTGGGCGTGATCATCCTTGCCACCGGCGCGGCGGCGTTGCTTCGCCGGATCGACTGGATCTGACGGCGTGGGTGTCGTGCCTCGGCGCCCGGTCGCCGTCGTCGCTGTCTTCGGGCTGACCGTGGTCGCCGCCGCGTGCGGCATGTCGCCCCAGCCCGTGGAGCCGTCGGCGATCGGTGGCCGTGCTGAGGCCCAGGGCTTCGTTCTCGAGGTCCACCTGCCGAGCGACACGTACGCCGTCACCGACACGATCCCGGTCCTGACGACGGTGACCTGGACCGGGGAGCCCGGGAAGGGCCAGATCTGGGGCTCCGGGACGGGCCCGGTGACGTTCGCGTTCCAGGAGATCGGCGGGACGAAGCGGGTCATGGGCGGAGCGATGACCGCCGACTGCGGAATGACCGAATTCCCGAGCGGCGCCGCGGTCTCGGTCCCCTTTCGGAAATCCGGTGGCTGGGCCGGAGAGGATCCGAACTCGGCCTTCTACCAGGCGTGGTTCAAGGACCCGTTGCTCCATCTCCCTGCCGGCCATTGGCAGGTCCGAATCGATCTCGGCGGCTACCTCACGCCGTGCGACGCGAATTCGAAGGCGCTCGCGGCCACCGTCGGACCGATCGACCTGCTCATTCGCTGACTGAGGGGCGCTTGATGTTTCAGTGGCAGTTGATCGGGTGGGCCCTGGGGTGGGAGGCCGAGCGTGAGGCGGGCTGCACGAACAACGGCGAAGCGCGGACCTGGAGCTTCGGATACGTCGCGTTCGGACCAGTCGAAGTCTGGAGCCAGAGCGTCTCGCTCTTCATCGACAACGGCACGTCCAGGAAGTGGCTGTCGGCCTTCACCCGCGGGTAGACCCTGTCGATCTGGTACTCGTGGACGTGGTCGTCGCTCGTGTAGACGTACACGATCATCCCGATCAGCGACCTCGATCCGCCGCTCCGGCCGAGGATCGCACGCTCGTACAGCGGGCCGAACATCCCGTCCCGGGCATGCGCATACAGATAGATCGACTTCCCGCTGCCGGGCTGGCCGAGCTTGGGGTGCTCGTAGTACAT
>JACDAH010000124.1 GCA_013695505.1 Chloroflexota bacterium
CTCCATGCGCACGCGTCAGCTTCGCCATGCCCTCGCCATCGTCGCGGCCGCTGCGCTCGCCGCCTGCTCGGCCGCGCCAGCGACGAGTTCCAGCGCCGCCTCGGCGCCTGCCGCCATGACGTCGTCGCCGATCGCCGGCCCATCCAGCGTCGCGCCGACGTCCGGCGCGAACGCGACATCGGCTCCGTCAGTCGACCAGTTGGGCCTGATCGCGTTCGTCGTCGGGCGCGGCGACGGCACCGACCTGGAAATCCAAGTGATCACCTTAGATGGCAGCGTTGTCGCGACGGTCCCGCGGCCGGGACTCTCGATGAACGAGGCGCCAGCCTGGGAGCCCGGGGGCAGGTCGCTGCTGTTCACCAGCAACCGCACGGGCGAGATCCACCAGTTCCGCTACGCCGTGGCGACGAACGCCGTGACCCAGCTGACCTTCGGCGACTACTTCGAGGGGTACGTCGACGTGTCACCGGACGGCTCCACCATCGCCTTCGACAACGCCACAGAGACCGTGGACCTCGGGATTTGGCTCATGGATATCGACGGCTCGAACCGGCGCGAGCTGGTGCCGCCGCCCCCGGCCCCTGAGGTCGATTCGGCACCGGCGTTCTCGCCCGACGGCACGAAGGTGGCGTTCGTCCGGAAGTACAGCATGACGCCACCCACCGCTCGCGAGGCGGCGTTCATCGTCAACATCGACGGAACCGGGCTGCGCCGGCTGACGGATCCCGTGCTCGATGTGGGGCGGATCCGCTGGTCACCCGATGGTACGCAGCTCGCGTTCTCGGACCAGACGGAAAACCGCGACGAGGACATGCCGCAGGACATCTGGCTCATCAATCCCGACGGCTCCGGCCTCCACCGGATCACTCACAACGCGCCGGGGACCCAGACGTTCGATCCCGTCTGGTCACCCGACGGCTCACGGTTCGCCGTGCTCGGCTGGCGCAAGGGTGACGATCACAACACGATTGGGGCGATGAACGCGGACGGCACGGCCCTTCGAGAGATCTACGCCGGCCCGCCCCAAACGTTCCTCGGATGGCCCGCCTGGGGCGGCATCACGAAGTAGCAGCCGGAGGTCCCTCCGGCCGTGCTCGCAATCCTGATCGGGAGCGAGTGTCGCACGGGAAGGCGGGAGCGGACACACAACGCAGAGAACGACCTTTGGCGGCCAACGGCTGGACGCCGATTGCGGCACACTGGGGATGCCGTGCCGGAGGCGTTCGATGATCGAGTTCGGTATCTCGCTCGGAGCTCCAAGCGCCGAGCCGATGGGCGACCGGCATTCCTACTATCGGGACCTGCTTCGACGCGGCGCCGGGACGTTCTCCTCCGCCTGGCTGTCGGACCACCTGATGAAGGACGACGCGCCGATCCTCGAGGCGTGGACCGCCTTGACCTGGCTGGCGGCCGAGTTCCCGAACTACCACTTCGGCAATCTCGTCCTCAGCCAGAGCTACAGGAATCCGGCCCTGCTCGCCAAGATGGCGGCGACCTTTCAGTACCTGAGCGGCGGTCGGCTCATTCTCGGGATTGGAGCCGGCTGGCAGGCCGACGAGTACCTGGCTTATGGCTACCCGTTCCCCAGCGCCGGGACCCGAGTCGCCCAGCTCAGCGAGGCGATTGACGTTCTCCGGGCGATGTGGACCGGCGGTCCGGCGACGTACGAGGGGGTCCACTATCAGATCCACGAGGCGTGGTGCGAGCCGCGACCCACTCCGTTCATCCCGATTTTGATCGGCGGCCACCGACCGAAGTTGATGCAGGTGGTGGCCGCCAAGGCCGACCTGTGGCAGTGGGACGGGCCGATCGAGCGGTACCGGCTGCCGTACGACACCCTCGTCGCAGCCTGCGCTCAGGTCGGGCGAAACCTCTCGTCGATCCGTCTGTCGACCTCCGGCGAGGTCTACCTGCCCGACGATCCGAGGGACTTCGCGGCAGCCCGCAATGGAACCGTCTCGACGATCACCGAGGCCCAGGACCCGACCGGCCTGTACACATCGGAGGCGGACTGGATCCTGGGTCCGACGCCGGACGACGTGATCCGCGGCCTCGCCCCCTTGATCGAGCTGGGCGTGACCCAGGTGACCGTCTACTTTCACGATCGGCAATCGCTCGATCGCTTCGCCCGTGAGGTCGCTCCGGCATTCTCGTGACGGCGGTCCGATTCGGAGCATCGAACTCTGATCCACACGATCGAAGCATCATGCTGGGGTGAACATGCACGCCAAGGGCGCGGGCGCGATGCGCGATCCGCTGCGCTGGCGCGACTCTGTCCTCGAGCTTACATTGCGGGTACGACTTCCCGGCGACCCGGTGGGCGTCAGGAGAGAGTTCAGTCTCTCGAATGTCCCGCGCAGTACACCGGGAACAGGTGCCACTAGCAACATGATCGGCGACCAGCGAAGTCAGCCGATCTGACGCCCGATGAGATCGACGACATCCACCGCTTCCTCGACCCGCGGGTCCCTCGCCGTGGACTGCCACAGGTTCGCGCCCGTGGGCGCCCTCCTCGCGGGAGCGACGTCTTGGTGGATCTCAGACGGCCATCCCTCCTTGATCCGGTGACCAACGATGAGGAAGATCTGGATGATCTTCAGGCCTGACAGCAGCACCTACCAGCTCCCCCGGTCGGAACCGCCCTCAATGACCGGAGATGGGGTGGGCCGGAGGCATTGAGGCACCTGCGATTGAACGTTTCTGGCCCGGCGCACATCTATGACCAGGAGGCGGCCACCTGCGTCGTTTCGGCGCACCGCCCGTGGAGGTTGCCGTGGCTCGAACGATTGGACTCGTCTTGGCGGGCGCCCTGGTCCTCGGCCTAGTGCCGGGCACTCTCGCAACGTCGCCAAGCGCAGTCGACCCGTCTACGCTGACTCCGCCCCCGAACCCGAACTTCGTCTGGAACTGCACGTCGAACGGCCAGCGGATTGACTGCATCGGCGTCGAATCTTCATCGGCGATCGACGAGAACCCCGATCCTGCGTTCTCGTGCAGCGGCGTGCCGATCTTAGTGACGTTCACCCAGACGCTGACTGCCCATCGAACCCACGATGCCGAAGGTCGCGTCCTCCGGAACCACACCATAGGCACCTTCGACGAGACATGGCGGTTGGCAGGGATGAGCGGACCGGTCCTGACCTCTCGCGGTCGATGGAGCCTTGTGGTGACGTATGCCGAGCCCGGCGTGGTCGAGAGTCGGACGATCGCCTACTCCGGCGCGCAGCTTACGCTCAGTGCGCCAGGAGAGGGGGTCATTTTCCAGAACACGGGTCACATCGTGACGAACTGGGACGAGTCCGAGGTGCTCGCGGTTCACGGACCATTCATCGACTTCGACGCCGGCATCGCGGCAGCCTGCGACGCGTTCGGGGCGTGAGGTCGATCTGACCGCGGCAGGCCGTTCCCGACGGCGCATGCTGTGATGATGTTGCAGGCTGCGACTTCGGACGCCTGGATCGCGAGGCTCCTCGCCGGCGATGCCCGGGCAACGGTCGTCTGGAGCGACCGGGCGACCTCGTCCGGCGCGCGGCGGCGGGCGACGAACACTCGTTTGAGGCCCTCGTTCGCGCCGCCGGGGACCGCCTGCTCGGAACGGCTCGTAAG
>JACDAH010000125.1 GCA_013695505.1 Chloroflexota bacterium
GCCGAGGCCGGCGCCGAGTGGGCCGGCGCCGAGGCGGCTGACGCCGGCGAGCGGGCCGGCGCTGCCAAGTCGCCCGGCGCCAAGGTCGAGACCGGGTCCCGATGATCGACGCCGGCTACGTCCCGCATCACCGCCGGATCGAGCAGGTCCTCCGTGAACGGATCACCACGCTCAAACCAGGTGACCGCCTGCCGTCCGACGCGGAGCTCGTCGCCGAGTTCGGGGTCAGCAGGATGACGGCCCGGAACGCGATGCAGCGCCTGGCGGCAGAGGGCCTCGTCGCCCGCCAGCCGGGACGTGGCAGCTTCGTGGCCGCGCCGGCGACCCATCGCCGGACCGATCGGCTGATGACCTTCAGCAGCGAGATGGTCCGCCGCGGCCGCGTCCCGAGCTCGCGCCTGCTGGCCCGCGCCATCCGGCCGTCGACCCGTGCCGAGGCGGCAGCGCTCGTCTTGGCGCCCGGTGAGCCGGTGGTCGAGGTCCGCCGGATCCGCCTCGCCGACAACGAGCCGATCGCGCTCGAGTCCGCGATCCTCGTCGCGAGCTGCGCGTCGTCGGTCCTCGCGGCCGACCTCGAGCACGGCTCGCTCCACGCCGCGATCACGGCAACCGGCCAGACCTTGAGCCGAGGGACCGGTACCGTCGGGGCCGGCGCGGCCACGGCCGAGGACGCCCGGCTGCTCGACATCCGGCGCGGCGACCCCTTGCTGATCGAGCGCCGCGTCATCGTCGACGAGCAGGGTCGCCGGATCGAGTCGACCGAGTCTCGCTACCCGGCCGATCGCTACGCACTCGAAGTCCAGTTCGAGGTCGAGAACCCGGCCGAGGTCGGCTCGTGAGCGGCCGCCAGGAGATCCGCGGACGGCTCGTGCTCGACGATCGGGTCGTTATCGGACGGCTGGTGGTCGAAGACGTCCGGATCGCGTCGATCGACCTCGACGACGATTCCGCAACCGCCGCCGCTCAGGCGTTGACGGACGCTGCCGTGGACCTCCCGTACATCGCCCCGGGCTTCGTCGACGTCCACGTCCACGGCTGGGGCGGCCACGATGCGATGGGCTCGGCGGCCGATCTCGACGGGATGGCCCGCGCCCTGCTCCGTCACGGGGTCACGTCGTTCCTGCCGACCGGCTGGACGAGCCCCATGCCGGAGCTCCAGGCGTTCGCCGACCGCGTCCGCGCGTGGATTCCGAATGCCCCGGCCGACGGCGCCGATCCGCTCGGCTTCAATCTCGAGGGCCCGTTCCTGTCGGCCGCGAAGAAGGGCGCGCACAACCCGTCCCTGCTCCGGAACCCTGCCGAAGTGCCTTGGTCGGAGATCGAGCCGTTGGTCGAGGGCCTGACCCTGATGACGGTCGCCCCGGAGATCCCTGGCGGCATCGAGCTGATCCGCCGGCTCCGGTCGCTCGGGGTCCGGATCTCGATCGGTCATTCGGGCGCGGATCTCACCGGGGCGCTCGCCGGCTACGACGCCGGCGGGACGACGACGACGCATCTCTTCAACGGGATGACCGGCGTCGACCACCGTGCGCCGGGCGTCGCGGTCGCCGCCCTGACCCGCGACGAGGCCTACGTGGAGCTGATCGCCGACGGCCATCACGTCCACCCGGCGGTCTGGACGATCATCGAGCGATCCAAGCCGGCCGATCGGCTGATGCTCATCTCGGACGCCCTGTCGATGGCCGGCATGGGCGATGGCCGGGTCACGATCGGCGGCCAGGACATCGACATCCGCGATGGGCGGTGCACCCTCGCCGACGCGCCGGACACGCTCGCCGGGTCGGTCATCGCCCTCGACACCGCCGTCCGCAACCTCGTTGGCAACGGCGCCTCGCTGCCTGCGGCCTCTGCTGCTGCTGGCCGCAACCCGCTCGCGATGCTCGGGATCGAGGACCGCGGGACGCTCGCGATCGGACAGCGGGCCGACATCGTCGAGCTCGACCACGGTCTCGCCGTCCGCCGAGTCATGCGCGGCGGCATTTGGATCTGAGCGCCGGCATGGCCTGCCCCAACCGCTCCGAGGGGCTCGAGGGCCATGACGATGTTGCTACTTGGAGCCCTGCCCACGAACGGCTAGGGTGGGGCAAGCCACCCCACTCCCCCAGCGAGGATCGACTTGATCAGTCGGCGCCGCGCCTCGGGTCTGCGCCGCTCCCTTGCGATCGTCATCGGCCTTGCCGCGATCCTCGGTCCAACGGCGCACGTCCAGGCGACCACCACGTGGATCAGGAATCTGTACGTGAGCAAGGCGTTCATGTACCAGGACCCGTACGGCAGCGCGTGTACGGCAGCCGCCACGATGACGATGCTCAATACGATTGCGTACCGCCACACCGGCGGGACCGGCTTTCGCTGGACCCCGACCCGCGTCCAGAACAGCTCCGACCGCTCGAACACCCGCGACATGACGTCGGTGCTGTACTTCGCCAGGGCCCACGACACGCTGTCGCCGAGCGGGTCCGGCTCCGACCCGCATGGCTGGCGGAACGCGCTCAACTACTACGGCTGGAGTCTCGCCGCGATGACCGGCTCCGCCAAGAGCATCTATCGGGACCTCGAGTTCACGTCCTTTGACGCCGCGGTCCATGCCGCGGTCCGGGCGATCGCTCGGCACGGGATGCCCGTCGGAATCGTTACCTGGGCCGGACGCCATGCCCAGGTGATGACCGGCTACGAAGTCAGCGGGGCCAACCCCGCCGAGTCCGACTCCTTCACGGTTCGCGCCGTGTACATCTCGGATCCACTGCGCGCGGACGGCGCCGTCAACCTGCGCGTCTCGTACACGACGCTCAAGAGCGGGACGATCCGGCTCCGCTTCCAACGCTACCGCGAGACCGACAGCCCGTACGACGACGTGTACGTCGGGGGCTGGAAGCGCAGCTCGGTGGCGCCCACGAGGGGCCCCTCCGAGTGGTATGGCAAATGGGTCGTCATCCTGCCGGTTCGCGACGGCCTGCCCGTCGATCCGCCGCCACCACCGGATCCGACGCCGACCCCGGCGCCCACGCCGACCCCGCCCGCGACGCCCACAGCGACGCCCGATCCAACCCCGACGGCCACGGTCGGAGCCGCCGCGACGCCTGACCCGACGCCGCTCGAGGCGCCATCGGCTACGCCGTCAGCGTCGGCGACGGCCGATGCCAGCACGTCGGCCTCGCCGAGAGAGGCGCCCTCGACCGCGCCCTGAGATTCGCCGAGGACGGGCTTCCCGATCGGCCGCAGGCACCATATCGGGCGGGCGCGCCGGCGAGCTACGCCCCGGGCTTGGTCGCCGCAGCAGCGGCTTCAGCCTTGGCCTTGCCGTTGTTCGACGCGAGGGCCTCCCGCGCCTTCTCCCAGTCCGCCCGGAACTGAACGATCCCCGACGTGGTCAGCGGGTGGTGGACCATCTGCTGGAGCACCTTGAACGGAAGCGTCGCGACGTGGGCGCCGGCCAGCGCAGCCTGGGTCATGTGGAAGGGGGTCCGGATCGAGGCCGCGAGGACCTCGGTGTCGAGCTCGTGGATCGTGACGATGTCGACCAGCTCGCGGATGACGATCATCCCGTCCTGGTTGATGTCGTCGAGCCGGCCGACGAACGGCGACAGCAGCGATGCGCCGGCCTTGGCCGCGAGGAGCCCCTGGTTGGCCGTGAAGATCAGGGTGCAGTTCGTCTTGATGCCCTCGTCGGCGAACGTCGACATCGCCTCGAGGCCTTCCTCGCTCATCGGCACCTTGACGACGATGTTCGGGGCGAGCTTGGCGAACGCCCGGCCCTCGCGGAGCATTCCCTCGACGTCCTCGGCGACGACTTCGGCCGACACGGGCCCGCTCGTGATCGTGCAGATCTCCTTGAGGACCTCCTCGTAGGTGGCGCCACTCGTCTTGGCGAAGAGGGTCGGGTTCGTGGTCACGCCGTCGAGGACGCCCCACTTGGCGACTTGGCGGATCTCGTTGATGTCGGCGGTATCGAGGAAGATCTTCATTCGGGTGCTCCTGGCAGTCGTGCGGTGACCTGAGTTTACGCGCCTCGCGATGAACCGCCGACTGACGCGCCGGTCGCAGACAATCCCGTCGTGCAGGTAACCGCCCTCGACCTCTGGCGCCGCCCGATGTTTCGTCGGTTCTGGGCCGGCGAGACCATCTCGTTCCTCGGTAACCAGATCACCGACCTGGCTCTGCCGCTGACCGCGGTCCTCCTCCTCGGCGCGACCGCCGAGCAGATGGGTGTCCTGGCCGCAACCTGGTATCTGCCCTATCTCGTGTTCGGACTTCCCGCGGGGGTATGGATCGACCGGATGCGGCGCCAGCGGATCCTCGTCGGCCTCGATCTCACCGCAGCGGCAGTCGTGCTCATCGTCCCGGTCGCGGCGTGGGCGCACATGCTTCGGATGGAGCTGCTCTATGTCGTGTCGTTTGTCCTGGGCTCCACGGTGGTGGTGTTCACGGTGGCCTATCAGTCGTTCGTGCCGACCCTCGTCGGCCGCTCCGACATCGCGGCGGCAAACGCGGCCCTGGAAACGACGACGTCGATCACGACGATCGCCGGGCCCGGCCTGGGCGGGCTGCTCGTCCAGGTCTTGATGGCGCCATTCGCGCTCCTCGTCGACGCCGCGTCGTTCCTGGTTTCGGCGGCGCTCATCGGCTCGATCCGCGTGACCGAGCCGGCGTCGATCTCCGCTGTCGAGCGGCGTTCGATGCTCGAGGAGATACGCGATGGCGTCCGCTACGTCCGAGGCACGCCGGTCCTGTTCGCGCTCGTTCGTGGCGGGGCGATCCACAACTTCTTCAGCCGAATGATCGATGCGCTGTTCGTGCTCTTCGCGGTTCGTCAGCTCACGCTCGACGCGACCACCATTGGACTCATCCTCGCCGCGGGCGGGCCGGGGTCATTCATCGGATCGCTCATCGCCAACCGCGTCCCAGCACGGATCGGGCTGGGCC
>JACDAH010000132.1 GCA_013695505.1 Chloroflexota bacterium
GGTCAACGGGGACGCCGGCCAGTGGGCCCGGGGTGGTCGTCATACGAGCAGGCCGGCCCCGAAGTAGAGCCCGGCGGCGAGGATGGTGCCGGCCGCGATCGTCCCGACGTTGATGTAGAGCAGGCCGGTCGCCGATTCCATCGAACGGCTGCGCGCGGTCTGGACGGCCGCCCACGAGACGACGAGCGGAAAGAGCAGCCCGACGATCAGGCGGAGCCAGACGAACAGGGCCCACGGGCCGACGAGGACCGCGAACGGTCCCCCGCCGCCCGGGCCTGCGCCGGTCGCGACCCAGACCGCGAAGAGCACGACCTGGAGGCCGACGACGCCCAGCAGGATCCGGGAGATCAGGATCAGCGGCGCCTCCGGCAGCTTCGGCGTGACGAGATACCAGTGCCCGAGGATCATCGCCGCGAAGACGCCGCCCGTCGCGGCCGCGAGAACGGCCAGCTGGAGCAGGAGCGGGATCGCCAGGAGCGGGCTGCCAGCCCAGGCCAGGGCACCAAATCCGAGCGTCGCAACGGCTGCGGTCAGCGCGGCCGCTTCGAGGATCGGGGCTCGCTGGCGGCGGACGATCGCCACCACGTCGGCTGCGGCCAGGATGCAGAACAGGCCGAGGGCGGCCCGCCGCGGCGCGTCGAACGAGGGGTCGATCCGGATCGTGGTCCCGGCCGATGCGACCGGCAACGCCTGGTCGGACAGCCAGGCGAGGATCCCGATCAGGACGGCGCACGAGGCGGTAAAGGCCAGGAAGCCGCGCGTCGCAGGGGTCCGAGAGCCGGCGAGGACGACCGCCGCGAACGAGCCGAATGCGAGACCGGCGAGGACGGTCCAGTTGATGAACGCGAGGTTCTCGGCGATTCGTTCGGCAGGCACCGCCCGAGTGTAGCGGAGGGGCCATGGCGGACCGACTCGGCACCTCAGGTCCGAGCTCGGGACTCTGCAGGGTCCGGCGTGGAGCGCCATGATCGACGCGACGCGGGGCTCACGCACCGGACCGAGGAGCGACCAACCATGGCACTCGCTACCAGCGCCACGTTCACTTGGTACGGCCACTCCTGCTGGGAGGTGACGACGCCGGGCGGCAAGACGGTCCTGTTCGATCCCTGGTTCGGCAATCCGCGCAGCCCGCGAGCCCCAGACACCGTCGCTCGCTGCGATCTCCTCCTCGTGACCCACGGTCACGCCGACCACTTCGGCGACGCCCTCGCAATCGCCAGCCGAACCCGACCAGTCTGGCCGTCGATCCACGAGATGAGCCTGTGGCTCGGCCGGAACTACGCCCACAAGGACGGCCTGATCGGGATGAACAAGGGCGGCACGGTCGAGGTCCTCGGGCTGAAGGTGACGATGCTGAAGGCCGACCACTCGGCCGGCGACCTCTACGCGGGCGCCGAGTCGCCGCTGTACCTCGGCGAGCCGGTCGGGTTCGTGGTCGAGCTCGAGGACGGGTTCCGCTTCTACTTCGCCGGCGACACCGACGTGTTCTCGGACATGCGCCTCATCGGCGAGCGGTTCCGGCCGAGCCTCGCGTTTCTTCCGATCGGCGGCCACTTCACGATGGACCCGACCGCGGCGGCGATGGCGGTCGAGCTGCTCGGTGTCAGCGACGTGGCCCCGATGCACTACGGCACGTTCGACCTGGTCGCCGGCACGCCGGACCAACTCCGGGACGCCTTGGCCGCGCGCGGTCTTGAGCACGTCGCCGTTCACGCCACGACACCGGGACAGGCGATCGGCTGACCCTGACCGGCCATGCGACCGGACGTGCGACCGGACGTGCTCGGACGCACCGCCAAAGACGAGGTCTGTCAGGGCTCGACTGGTCTGCGGACGGGTCTGGTCTGGATTGGGGCGGACGGACAACGACCCGGTTGGTACCATGACGCCATTGCTGAGTCGCCACGAATGGCCCTAGCGTTCCCCCCAGCGTCAAGGGCGCGACTCGCTGAACCTTGCTCATGCCCTGCCGCAAGCCGGCCTGTTTCGAAGTGTCCAGCCGGCGTCGACAAAGGCAAACCCGGTGTGAGCCGGGGACGCAAAGCCACGGGACTGGGTGACGCACACCCATCCAGTTAGCCGGGTTGCCGAAGATACGGCTCGTTCAGGGCGAAGCTGTGTTTCCGGAGGCCCAGGAGGTCTCGGAAGCCATGCGGATCAGATCCGTTCTCAGCCACAGCACCCAGGCGCTTGCCGAAGGCGCACTCATCTCTCTGCTCGTCGTCGGCCTCATGGCAGGCTCCGCATTGGCCGCGAAGCCAACCAGCAGCGGCGGCCATGGCAAGCCCGGTGGCGGATCGGGCGGCGGCACGGTCACCCTCGTCTTGGTCGCCGACGCTGACGGGAACGGCGCCGCGAACTGGGCGGACACGATCACGTACAC
>JACDAH010000148.1 GCA_013695505.1 Chloroflexota bacterium
ATGTACGGTCGCTCGCCTCGCGCTTGGAGCTCGCGGGCGCGCGCCCCCACAAGACCGTCCACGTCGGCCGTGGTTGCTCCGACGTAGTGGAACATGGCGTCGACGAGGTCCTCGACGCGCAAGTTTCCAGTCCGCTCGGAGGGCTCGTCACCCCAGATGAAGAGCTCGCAGCGGAGCCCGAACATCGCCGCGGCGAGGGCCGTCTGCGAGCAATGGTTGGACTGTGGCCCACCCTGGGTCAGGACGACGGTCGCACCCTTGGCGACGGCATCCGGCAGGAGCGCCTGGAGCTTGCGCGCCTTGTTGCCGCCCGCCGCGAGCCCCGATAGGTCGTCACGCTTGACGAAGATCGGCGGACCACCGAGGTGCGCTGCGAGGCGCGGCATCGGGCGCAGCGGCGTGGGCGTAAGCCCCAACTCCAGCGACCTCGGCGGAGCCACGCCGGTGATGGATCGCATGCGTGTCGTCAATGGTCCTCCGCGGGGATCGGTTCGCCGCGCGCCGCGAGGTCGCATGCAATCGCGCTGCCGACCGCATCGAGCGTGGCAAGGGCCTGGCGAAAATGCATCCGCTCATGGTTGAGCCAGGGGCGGAGCAATCCGCCAACCGTGATCGGGCCACGCCAACGATGGGTCCCCGAACGATGCAGATCGTCGTGGTCGAGCTTGGACAGGATTGCGATCGAGTCCTCTCGCAAGCGCACGAACTCGGTCATTAGGCCCTCGACGGATCCGGCACAGTCGTTGCGGGTCGCATGGACGGCGTCAGGGTCCCAATCCGGCTGCAGATGATCACGCTCCTTGAGGATCCCGGCGATCATCCCGTTGAAGCCATGTCGCTCAACCTCGATCAAGTGGCCGACGCACTCCTTGGCGCACCACTCCGCGGGAGCCGGATGACCGGACACGACATCGTTGGAGGAGAGCCGGAGCTCGCTGGGGAGGAGGTCCAGCGAGCCCCGCAGATATGTAACGAGGTGAGCCGCTGTGATCACCGGTGCCGGTGGGATCAACATGGATGGATCGTAGCACTGACGTCTGCCAGACAGAATGCCATTCTGTCGCAGTCTGCAGCCGGTCAGCCAGCGAACGCCACCCCGCTCGAGCCTGCGACGCCCGGACGCGTCCGAAAGAGCGACCCTGCCAAGGGCTCCGCCCGAAGGGCGGCGTCAGACAGGCCGTACGACGCCGAGGTGATGTACAGCTCATCGAGATTCGGCCCACCGAACGTGCAGCTCGTGGGCTGGGAAACGGGAAGGCGGATCGTCCGATCCAGGCGTCCATCCGCAAACCGATGGACCGCTGCCCCGCCCCACATGGCGACCCATAGGCCATCTTCGGCGTCGATCGTCAACCCGTCCGGGGATCCTGCGAACGCCGCGAGATCGACCGCGACGCGGCGACCGCCGATCGTTCCGCCGGCCGGATCAAACTCGAAGGCGTCGATCCGATGGGTCGGCGTGTCGATGTAGAACATCGTCGCTCCGTCCCGAGTCCAGGCGAGGCCGTTCGAGGTGGTAATCCCGTGAACCATCGCCGATGCGCTGAGGTCGATGTCGAGACGGTAGAGCGACCCGGCGCCCGGAGAGCCGTCGTAGGCCATGGTCCCTGCCCAGAATCGACCCTGCGGATCGCACTTCCCGTCATTGAACCGACGGTCCCCCCCGACGGGTTGGACGGCCGCCACCGAGCGCCAGCCGGTGGGGCCGTCGAAGGCCCAGAACCCGTCCTCCAGCGCCGCGACCAAGCCGCCGACCTGGCGAAATGCGACCGCGCCGACCGGCGCGGGCGCGCGGATCGTCGCCGTGTCGCCCGATGAAGGATCGAGGATGAGGATCCGTCGCTCGAGGATATCGACGATGGCGAGCTCGCCTCGTTCGATGCTCCAGATCGGTCCCTCGCCGAGATCCGTCCGGATCCCGGGAACCGCGACGAGGCTGGAGCTCACCGCCTCGATGTCCAATGGCCCGTTGTCTCGCCTTCGATCATCACGACCCTCGGCTTGCTACTTGATCAGCATCCCGCCGTCGACGACGATCGAGCTGCCGGTGACATACGCGGCGTCGGCCGACGCGAGAAACGAGACGACCGCGGCGACCTCGTGCGGCTCGCCCATGCGGGCAAGGCACGTCTCAGCCGCAGCGACGACCTGCTCGGAAGCCGGGATGTCGTCCCAGGCCGGCGTGCGGATCGCTCCTGGCAGTACGGCGTTGACGCGTACGTCCGGTCCGTACTCGACGGCGAGCTGCTGACACAACGAGATGAGCCCGCCCTTGCTCGCCGCATACGCAGGGTAGCGGGCGAAGCCGCGTCGGGCGTGCACCGACGACACTGCGACGATGCTGCCCCGTGAGGCGCGGAGCATGCCGATGAGTTCGCGAGTCGCGAGGTGGAGCGCCCCCAGGTTGACCGATAGTTGGCGATCCCAATCCCTGGGATCGAGCTCGTGCGCCGCGGCATAGGTGATCGTGTAGGCGTTCGACACGACGAGATCGAGTCGGCCATATTCGGCCTCCACCCAGCGCGCCAGAAGATGCCAATCGCGGGCGGAGCTGACGTCGACCTTCCGGAAGCGCGCCTCACCATTGGTCGCTCGGATCGTCCTTGCGACGGCGCGCCCATCCGCGACGCTGATGTCGGTCACGATCACGTGCATGCCGTCCGCGCCGAGCCGCACGGCGACCGCCTGGCCGATCCCCTGCGCGGCGCCGGTGACAATCGCGACCGGTCGCGCCGCGGATGTCACC
>JACDAH010000165.1 GCA_013695505.1 Chloroflexota bacterium
CGCCCGAACCGGCGAACGCGGAGAACGCCGCCGCGTACGCGGTCGACGGCTCGGCCGCGCCCCACGGGTCGATCGGATTCCCGACGTAGCCGAGCGTCGGGAGCTCGGCGAGAAGCGTGGCGCGCGCGCCGGGCGGCACGTCCGGCAGGTCGACCCCGGTTCGCGGTGCGAGGTCCGCGATCAGCGATGCCTCGCCGGTCGATACCGTCACGACGCCCGTCCGCCCTCGTCCGACGCGGCGGCCCATCCGACGGCAGCCGGCCACGAGCTCGGCCGTCTCGAGCAGCGCCTCGAGATCGTCGCAGACGATGACCCCGGAAGCGGCCAGGGCCGCATCGGTTGCCCGCGTCTCGCCCGCGAGCGAGCCCGAGTGGGCGACGGCCGCCGCCTGCGCCTGGCGGCTGCGCCCAACCTTCACCGCCAGGATCGGCTTGCCGAGCGCGAGGGCCCGGTCGGCCAGCGCGAGGAACCGCTCGGGCCGCTTGAAGCCCTCGACGAAGAGGATGACGGCCTCGGTCTGGTCGTCGTCGATCGCATGGCCGAGGAAGTCGCAGACGTCGAGGACGACCTCGCTGCCGCAGCCGATGATCCGCGTGAAGCCGATCCGGTTGCCGGAATGGATGAACGCGTCGGTGACCGAGCCGGACTGGGCGATTCCCGCGACGCCACCACGGGGCAGCCACGGGTTGACGTCGCCGATGTACGTCGCGGAATTCGTCGTCAGGTCGACGAGGCCCATGCAGTTCGGGCCGAGCATGGCGATCCCATGGCGGATCGCAAGCTCCCGGACGTCGCGCTGCATTCGGGCCGCTGCGGCGCCACCCTCGACGACCCCGCCGCCGGGCACGGTCATCGCCCGGACGCCGGCCGCGGCCGCATCGGCGACGATCGACGCCGCCCGCAGCGGGTTGACCGCGACGACCACCGTGTCGGGGACCTCCGGCAGGTCGGCGATCGACGGGTAGCAGATCTGGCCGTCGAGCTCGTCGTGGCGCGGGTTGACGAAGTGGCAGCGGGTGGCGCTCCCGAGGACGCGGAGGTTGTCGCGCACCGTTCGCGCGATCCCGCCCCGGGCGGATGCGCCGACGACCGCGATCGAGCGTGGCGCGAACAGCGGCCGGAGATCGATCGGTGGGTGGGGCGTCGACGTCGGTCTGGCCGTGGGGGCGCTCGCCGTCGGGCTTTCGGTCACCCGACAACCCGGCCGACGCCACGCTTCTCGAGCGCCCGGGCGACGATCAACCGCTGGATCTCCGACGTTCCCTCCCAGATCCGGTCGACCCGCAGCTCGCGGAGGTAGCGCTCGGCAGGGAACTCGCGCATGTAGCCGCGGCCGCCGAAGACCTGGACGACGCGGTCGGCGCAGCGCCACGCCGCCTCCGATGCGAAGAGCTTGGCGAGCGACGCCTTGGCGTGGACGACCTTCGGGTCGGCGCCGCCGTCGGCGAGGGCTGCGGCCTCGCGGGTCAGGAGGCGGGCGGCCGCCGCGTCCGCGGCCGAATCGGCTAGAGGAAACGAGACGCCCTGGAAATCGTAGATCCGCTGCCCGAACTGAACCCGGCTGGTCGCCCAGTCGACGGCGAGCGCGAGCAGCCGCTGCATTGCCCCGGCGCAGCGCGCGCCGATGTGGATCCGCTCCTCCACAAACCACTCGTTGGTGAGCTCGTCGGCCCGCCCGATCCCGCCCAGGATCGCCGACGCCGGCACCCGCACGTCTGCGAGGACGAACTGGGGGTGACGGTCGGCGAACGTATGGGTGTAGTCGGGGTCGTGCTTCAGCGCGACGCCGGGCGTGTCGTAGTCGACCAGGAAGAGGGTCGGCTGGGGATCCTCATCGGTCGCGAGGCTCGGGTCGCCGACGAGGCAGTGGAAGATCATGAAATCGGTCTCGTCCGGGGGTCCGGTCACGAACCACTTCTCGCCGTTGAGGACGTACTCGCCGGTGGCGGCGTCGCGCACGGCGGTCGCCTCGAGGGCTCGGGCGTCGGAGCCCGCACTCGGTTCTGTGATGGCGTAGCTGCCGAACCGCTCGCCGCGGAGGCTGGGCTCGAGGTACCGGCTGCGCTGGGCCACGTCGGCGTGGACGAGGGCGTTATAGCCGCCGGGGATGAACGACCACAGCCCTCCGGTCGCCTGGCCGAGCTGCTCGTGGACGATGACCTGCTCGAGGACCGTCCAGCCCTGGCCGCCGAGCTCGCGCGGGAACGACCCGCCGTGGAGGCGCGCCTCGATTGCCGCGCGCTTCAGCTCGTCGCGGGTCGCCGCCGGAAGACGCCCGCCGGCGCGCTCGAATGCTGCCTCGTTGGGCTGGAGATGATCGACGACATAGGCCCGGGCGCGCGCCTGGAGGTCGAGCTGGGCAGCGCTGAGCGTCAGGTCCACGTTCCGAGGATGACCGCCCGGCGAGCCGATCGCGGGGCCCGTCCCGAGTCGCGCGACGGGCGATGGTCAGGCCACGAGCTCGTCGAGAACCACGATCTGGATGCCGGCTCGCGGCCGGACGCGTCGGTCGTTGGTGACGAATGCCGTTGCCCGCGTAGCGCCTGCCGTGGCGACGTGGACGGCATCACCGAGATCGCGGTCGCCGCTCCGCCCCCATGCGGCATCGATCGCAACCTCCTCGTTGAGAGCGACAAGGACCAGGTTCGCAAGGCCCCTGACCTCGTCGACGTATCGTTCGAAGAGGGCCCCATCGCCCACCGACGCGGGTCGGGTCAGGATCTCGGTCAGGCCGACGGTAGCGAAAACAGCCTGGAGGCGACCGGCCTCGACGGCATCGACGAGGAGCGCCGCCGCGTCGGCCGCGGGACCTTTGCCCTCGAACAGGTAGATGAACACGTTGCTGTCGATGCCGATCTTCCGGTGGTTTGCGATGAGGTCGTCGACCGTCATCGAGGAGCCCGCTCGTCCCACTCGCGGCGAAGCCCGCGGACGTACTCGACCGGATCGACACCGCGCCAGACCTCGGACCCGAGCCCGCGCAGCCGCTGCGACGCGCGACGCCTCCCGCGCAGAACGAGCTCGTTGTCGCGGATCTCCACGTCGAGCCTGTCGCCTGCCTCGATCCCGAGGGCGCGCCGGGCCTCGCTCGGAACGACGATCTGGTGCTTGGTGCTCACCTTCACACTTAGCATGTTGCGGATGCTAAGCAGATCATCCCGCCACGTCAATCCTCGAACAGGTCCGTGTCAGACGCCGAGGGTGCGCTTGCGCTCCTCGAACTCGGTCGCATCGATCTCGCCGCGGGCGAACCGCTGCCGGAGCAGGGCCATCGCGGTGTCGTCGTCGACGCCGGTCGAAGCGCCGGGCCGGCCGTCGCTGTTACGGGTCAGCCAGCGGATCCCGAGCACGATCAGGACGATGATCCCGACCCAGAACACGACGATAAGGGCGAACCACAAGAGGCTGAACAGCCCGAACCCGGCGAACCAGCCGTCGAAGCCGTAGGGCATCGCTGTGGTCCTTTCGCTCAGCTCGGCCAGGCCAGGACCATGATCCGGAGCTCGGTCATGTCCTCGATCGCCCAGCGGATTCCCTCGCGTCCCAGCCCGGAGTCCTTGACCCCGCCGTACGGCATGTGATCGGTGCGGTAGGTCGGCACGTCGTTGACGATGACGCCGCCGACCTCGAGCTCGTTGAACGACCGCCAGGCGGCCGACAGGTCGTTGGTGAAGACGCCCGTCTGGAGCCCGAACATCGAGTCGTTGACTCGCCCGATGGCATCATCGATGTCGCTGAACGGGAACGCCACGACGAGCGGCGCGAACGCCTCGTTCGAGCAGACGGCGGCCGTGACCGGGACATCGGTCAGGATCGTTGGCGGGAAGAACGTTCCGTCGGCTTTGCCGCCGAGGAGGGCCTTGCCGCCGGCGGCGAGCGCCTCATCGACCCAACGCTGGGTGCGTGACGCCGCGTTGCCGTCGACCATCGGCCCGATGTCGGTCTGGGGATCGAGCGGATCCCCGAGCTTCAGGGCCCGCGCCCCCTCGACGAACTTCGTCATGAACGCGTCCCAGATGTCTTCGTGGATAAACATCCGCTGGACGCTGATGCAGACCTGGCCGGCGTACGCGAAGGCGCCGACGAGGCAGCGCTTGACGGCCCAATCGAGATCGGCGCTCTTGTCGACGATGACCCCGGCGTTGCCGCCGAGCTCGAGGACCACCTTCTTCTTGCCGGCCCGCTCCTTCATTCGCCAGCCGACCGAAGGGCTGCCGGTAAACGTCAGGAGCTTGAACCTGTCGTCGCTGACCATCCGGTCGCCGAGCTCGCGGCTCATCGGCAGCACGCTGACCGAGCCCGCCGGGGCGCCGGCCTCCTCGATTATCTCGGCCACGGTCAACATGACGAGCGGGTCCTTGGACGGCGGCTTGAGCACGATCGGGTTGCCGGTCGCGATCGCCGGGGCCAGCTTGTGGGCGGCGAGGTTCAGCGGGAAGTTGAAGGGGCTGATGGCCGCGATCGGTCCGATCGGAAAGCGCCGGGTGATCCCCATCCGGCCTTTGGACGCCGGCATGATGTCGAGCGGGATCGTCTCACCGACCATTCGCTCGGCCTCCTCGGCCCCGAGCCGGAAGGTCACCGCCGCCCGATCCACCTCGACGAGGGCGTCGCGGATCGGCTTGCCGGCCTCGAGCGCGATCAGCCGCCCGAGCTCCTCACGGCGGCCCTTGATCCCTGCGCTGATATTGCGAAGGATCGCGCCGCGCTCGTAGGCAGGCAGTGTCCGTGTCACCTCGAACGCCCGTACGGCCGCCTCGACCGCCGCCTCGTATTGCGCCTCGGTGGCGTGAAAGGTCGACCCCGCGGGATGGTCCGGATCGGCCGGGTTGGCGACCACGAGTGGATCGTCGGATTCGACCCACGTCCCGGCGAGGAAGATCGGATGCGGCCTGGCGCCGGTCGTTGCGGTCATCGCGGATCTCCTGCGGACGGGGTCGTCGTGCCATTCTATCCTCGCCCCCGATGACGACTCCTGAGAGGACCAGCCGATGAGCCGCGCACGACCGCACCCGCTTCGCGAGCTTCTCCGGGTGAAGCCGGGGTCCCGGATCCGGCTCGCCGACGTCGACCCCAACGAGACCCACGGACGTGACAAGGAAACGGCCGCCCGCACGCTCCAGAAGGGCCTCGACCGCCTGACCGATCTCCAGGATCGCCTCTGGGCGGAGCAGAAGCACCCCGTCCTGATCGTGCTCCAGGGGATCGACGCGGCCGGCAAGGACGGCTCGGTCCGCCATGTGATGACGGCCTTCAACCCGATGGGCTGTTCGGTCACCTCGTTCAAGGTCCCGACGCTAATCGAGCTCGCCCACGATTACCTCTGGCGGGTCCACCAGCGGACTCCGGGGAAAGGCGAGATCGCGATCTTCAACCGCTCTCACTACGAGGATGTTCTCGTGGTCCGGGTCCATGACATCGTCCCGAAGCAGGTCTGGTCGAAGCGCTACGACGAGATCAACGCCTTCGAGGAGCTCCTCACCTCGTCCGGCACGACGATCCTCAAGTTCTTCCTGTGGATCGACAGGGACGAGCAGAAGGCGCGCTTCCAGGACCGACTCGACGATCCGGCGAAGCGCTGGAAGTTCCGCCTCGGCGACCTCGATGAGCGAAAGCTCTGGGACAGCTACGTGGCCGCCGACGAGGAGGTCCTCCGCCGCTGCTCGACCGACGCCGCCCCGTGGTATGTGATCCCGGCCAACAAGAAGTGGTTCCGGAACCTCGCCATCGCCGAGATCCTGGCCGACACCCTCGAGGACCTGGACCCGCAGTATCCGCCGTCGACGGAGGACCTCACTGGCGTCGTGGTGGAGTAGTCCCACGTCCGCACTCTCGACCTCGATTCCGCCCCACCGGCAGGATCGGCCGAGGATCAGCCGCAGGCCACCTGATCAGGCGTCGCGAGCCTCGGTCCAAGCGTGGCACCTGGGACAATGTGCGTGTTCTGAGCGGCTTCGCCCCCGTTCCGTGCCCGATTTGCCACTCCCACCGGAACCTCATCAGGATGCGCTTGGCCCAGTCCTGCCGCGCTCCCCATGCTGCTCGACGGCGACCCGGCTCAGGGAGCCGTAGGCCCGCCCGGACCTCTCCGAGAAAGCTTGAACGCGCTACGTCCTGAACGCCCTACTTCTTGCCGAAGAGCGTCCCGAACACCCCGCGCAACAGATCCTGGCCGGCCCTCGAGGTGATCACCCGGCCCGCGGTCCGGACGCCGGTCTGAACCATCCGGTTGCGCTCCTTGGAGTCGGCCCGGGCCCGGCGCTGCGCCGCGGCCCGCTCGCGCTCGGCGGCGCGCTGGGCGGTGGCCATCTCGCGCGCCTGGCGCTGGATCTCGCGCTGCTGCTGGGCCGGCGTCATCTGATTGGTGCCACCCGCCGTCGTCGGCGGTATGCCTGTGACGATGGCCTCCTGGGCCGCGGCGTTCGCGGCGGCAGCCTTGGCCGCGGCGAGACGGCCGGTGATCAGCTCATAGGCGCTCTCGCGATCGATCGTCCGGCCGTATTTCGTGCTGAACGTGCTCGCGGCGACGCGGGCGGCAACGTCGGCCTCGGGCAGTGCGGCCATCAGCGAGTCGGGCGGCAGGAGGCGAGTGGCAGCGAGCGGTGTCGGGACGCCGTTCGGTGACAGCACCGTCACCAGCGCCTCGCCGGTCCCGAGCGAGGTGATCGTCGTCTCGACGTCGAAATGGTCGGTGATCGGAAACGTCCGGGCGGTCTTGCGCAGGGCATCGGCGTCGTCGGGCGTGAACGCCCGGAGCGCGTGCTGGATCCGATTGCCGAGCTGGGCGAGAACGGTCGACGGGACGTCGGTCGGGGCCTGGGTGACGAAGTACACGCCCACGCCCTTCGAACGGATCAGGCGGGCGGTCCGCTCGATCTGAACGAGCAGCGCGTCGGACGCCCCGTCGAACAAGAGGTGCGCTTCGTCGAAGAAGAAGCACAGCTTCGGCTTCGGCAGATCGCCGACCTCGGGCAGTGTCTCGTATAGCTGGGCCAGCATCCAGAGCATGAACGTGCTGAACAGGCTCGGCTTGTCCATGACGTCGCGGAGCTCGAGGACCGAGATGATCCCGGCGCCGTCCGGGGTCGTGCGGAGGAGGTCCGCGACCTCGAACTCGGGCTCGCCGAAGAACGCGTCGGCGCCCTCCTGCTCGAGCACGACGAGGGAGCGAAGGAGGACCCCGACCGAGGCCGTCGACATCCCGCCGTAGTCGGCCAGGATCGGCTTGCCCTCGTCGGACGCGAGGAACTTCAGGGTCGTCGCGAGATCCTTGAGATCGAGGAGCGGCAGGTCGTTGTCGTCGCAGTACTTGAAGATCAGCGACAGAATGGAGGTCTGGGTCTCGTTGAGGCCGAGGACCTTGCCCAGCAGGAGCGGGCCGAAGCTGTGGACGGTCGCCCGGACCTGGGCCCCGAATGCGCCCGAGAGGGACAGGAACTCGACGGGGTGACCGGCCGGCGCGAACGTCCAGGCAAGCGAGGCCGCCCGGTCGATGACCTTCGGATTGGTCGCGTCGCCCGGCGCCGCGATCCCGGTGACGTCGCCCTTGATGTCGGCCACGAAGACCGGGACGCCGGCCTTCGAAAGCTCCCCGGCGAGCAGCTGGAGGGTCTTGGTCTTGCCCGTGCCGGTTGCCCCCGCGATCAGGCCATGGCGATTCATCATCGACAGGGCGACCTGGACCCGGACCTCGTTGAGGAGCTCGCCCGCGAGCATCGGGCTGCCGATGATCAAGGCCGGCTCGGTCAGGCCGTAGCCCTTCGTCATGTCATCGCGGAAGCCCTGGTCCATCGGTCTCCTCGGCGGTGCGGTGCGGGGTTTCGGCGGGTCGCGAAGCGTATCATCGGCGCCGCCAGACGCCACGAGGCAAGGCAGCCGGATCGATCGGGGAAGCGGCGAGCCGGAGGGTCGTGGACCTCAGCTACGCCTCTGCGGCGCGCGGGTACGAGCCGAGGATGCGCACCATCTCGGTCTCCGCGCGGAGGTCATCCAGGGCCGCGGCACAGGACGGGTCGTCGACTGCCGCGTCGAGGTCGACCCAGAACACGTACTCCCAGCGCGCCCGCCGAGCCGGCCGCGACTCCAGCGACGACAGGTTCACGCCGCGAGCGGCGAACGCCCCGAGACAGCGATGGAGCGAGCCCGGCACGTTGCGGACAGCGAAGACGAGGGTCGTCCGATGGGGCACGCCGGGCTCCGCCGGCGCCGTCGACGCGGCCTGCTGACCGGCCAGCACCGCAAACCGCGTCCGGTTCTCCTCACCGGCCTGGATGTCGTTCGCCAGGATCTCGAGCCCGTACAGCGCCGCAACCCGCGGCGACGCGACGGCCGCCGCGTTGCGCTCACGGCGCTCCGCGATCATCCGCGCGGCGCCGGCGGTGTTATAGGTCGTCATCACCTGCCACTCACGCGAGCGCAGGAACGCGTCCGCCTGCACCAGAGCCTGGCCATGGCTGTAGACCCGTTCGATCCAGTCGAGGGACTGGCCGGGCAGGGCAAGCAGCGCGAGGCGAACCGGCACAGCGACCTCGCCCACGATCCGGACGTCCCGGTCGTAGTACTCGCCGAGCAGGTCGTAGGTCTCGCGGATCGTGCCGGCCAGCGAGCTCTCGATCGCGATCACCCCGCGATTGGCCGAACCATCGGCGACCGCCTCGAACACGGATCGCCAGGTCGGAACGGCCACACGCTCGCGAGCGTCGCCGAAGAACCCGAGAACCGCCTCCTCGGAAAAGGCGCCCGGCTCCCCCTGAAAGACGACGTGGGTTGCGCTCATCCCGCGAAGTGTCGCCGATCCGGAGGGCCTGCCGGGTCTCGGGGGCGCTGGTTCACGTGACAGGGATTCTCGTTCGGGGTCCGCTCGGGCTCCGGCGAGCGCGCCCAGCACGGGCGGATGGCGACTTCGGAGCCGTTCCGTCTACTGGTTGAACCAGTCGGTCGTGTCGATCTTGCCGGCAGCCTCGTCAAGCTCCGCCCGCTGCGCCTTGGCGTCCGGCTCGCTGACCCGGGTCCGCTTGCGGTTGCCCGCAGTCTCGGTCGCGCCCTGCCAGTGCTCTTCGGCGAGGAGCTCGTTGATCGCGTCGATGTACGCGTCGATCGAGGCCGCGATGATGTTCGTCGAGGTGATCTCGCCCGTGTAGCGACCGGTCCCCCGAGGGCCCTCGGCCCCGGTCGGCGGCGCGATCGTGACCGTGACCTTGCCCTCCGCATCGGGCCCTTCGGCGACCGCGTGGACATCGTAGGAGAGCAGCCGCGGCTGGCCGGTGAGGACGCCCGCAAGCGCCTTGTCGACGGCCCGGAACAGGGCGTCGACCGCGCCGTTGCCCTCCGACGACGCCTGCCACTGGTGATCGCCCGCGGCGATCACGACGGCGCCCCGGCTGTTCGCGTTCGAGCCGGACGTCACCGTCCAGCGGGCCAGATGGAGCGTGTCGTCAGAGGCCGGGGCCTGTGCAGCTGTGGAATCGGTGGGCATCGGTTACCTCCCGGTCGTGGACGTCGCCGCGGGGGTCACCGAGGCGGTCGTGAAGTGCCGTTCGTCGCGGCGGCGGAGCTCCGCCCCGGACTTCCAGATCGCGTATTCGAGCGAGTCAGCGAGGGCCTGCGCCGACGCCGCGATGATGTTCGTGTCGCTGCCCATCGTCGACCATTCGAGGGTCCCGTCGGACGAGTCGATGATGACCCGGGTCCGGGCCGCCGTCGCCGAGTCGCCATCGAGGATCCGGACCTTGTAGTCGTACAGGTGGACGTCGTCGAGCTGTGGCCAGAACGCCCGGAGCGCCTTGCGCAGGGCGGCGTCGAGCGCATTGACCGGACCGTTGCCGTCGGCCGCGGTGTGGAGCACCTCGCCGTCGACCTCGACCTTGACCGTCGCCTCGGCGAGCAGCTCGCGCCCCGAACGCTGCTCGACGAGGCAGGTGTAGTCAACGATCACGAACGGCGCCTCGTAGTCGGCCTGGTGGCGGCGGATCAGGAGCTCGAAGCTCGCCTCCGCGCCTTCGAATGCGAGCCCTTCGCTCTCAAGCTGCTTGACGAGCTCGCTCAGGACCTTGGCCTCGATCACGCCCTCGAGCTGGTGACCGAGCTGCTCGGCACGGATCCGGGTGTTGGCCCGCCCGCCCAGCTCGGATACGACAAGCCGCCCGTGGTTGCCGACGGCGGTCGGGTCGATGTGCTGGTAGCTCCGTTCGACCTTCGCGACTGCCGCGCCGTGGACACCGCCTTTGTGGGCGAAGGCGGACCGGCCGACGTACGGCTGCCAGTCGTTCGGGTTGAGATTCGCGATCTCGGCAACCGACCGGCTGAGCTCGGTGAGGCCCGCCAGCGCGCCGCCGCCCGCGGGGACGAGCTCGTGCGAAGTCTTCAACGCGAGGTTGGCGAGGATCGAGACCATGTTCGCGTTGCCGGCGCGCTCGCCGTAGCCGTTGATCGTCGCCTGGACGTGGCGAACGCCGGCAGCGACCGCGGCCATCGAGTTCGCGACGGCGAGTTCGGCGTCGTTGTGGGTGTGGATCCCCCACTCGACCGGCGACCCTTCGGCCGCGGGGTCGGCCTCGAGCGCGGATCGGACGTCGGTCACGATCGTGACGAGCTCGTCGGTCAACGTCCCGCCGTTCG
Source organism: Chloroflexota bacterium (assembly GCA_013695505.1). Lineage (GTDB taxonomy): Bacteria > Chloroflexota > Limnocylindria > Limnocylindrales > CSP1-4 > CF-46. The sequence continues at coordinate 10,618 of JACDAH010000165.1, forward strand.
TGTCGCACAGGACGAGGGTCCGGGCGCCCGCCTCGCGCGCCGCGCGGAGCGTCGCGAGGGCGTACTCGCGATCGTCGCGGTAGCCGTCGAAGAAGTGCTCGGCGTCGTAGACGAGCTCACGCCCGCGATCCACGATGAACCGGACCGAGTCCGCGACCATGTCGAGGTTCTCCTGCGGCGTCGCGCCGAGGACCTCGGTCACATGGAGCAGCCAGCTCTTGCCGAAGATGGTGACGACGGGCGTCTCGGCCGCGACGAGCTCGCGGAGATTGGGGTCGGTCTCCGCCGTGTTCGAGCGATGGCGGGTCGAGCCGAATGCCGCCAGCTTCGCGGTCTGCCAGGTCATCGCCCGGGCGGCCTTGAAGAAGTCGATGTCCTTCGGGTTCGAGCCCGGCCAGCCGCCCTCGATGTAGGGCATTCCGTACTCGTCGAGCATCCTGGCGATCCGGAGCTTGTCGGCGAGGCTCAGGGTCACGTTCTCGCCCTGCGCACCGTCGCGGAGCGTCGTGTCGTAGAGGGTGACGGGGCGTTCGAGCGGATCGGTGGTGGTCATCTGGCGATACCTTCGGTCAGCGGGTGGGTCGGCGGGATCACGACGGGGCTGCCGCGATCGCTCGGGCAGCCTCCGGAATCGCAATCCGCTCGACGATTGCCGCCGTCATTGCCGATGTGCCGACCTGGCGCAGCCCGTCATGGTGGCCGTCCGGCGGCAGGAGATCGGCGGTCCGGAACCCATCGTCGAGAACGCGGCTGACCGCCGCCTCGATGGCCGCCGCAGCATCCTCGCGCCCGAGCGACAACCGGAGGAGCATCGCGGCGGACAGGACCGTGCCGATCGGGTTGGCGAGATCGCGCCCGGCGATGTCAGGCGCCGAGCCGTGGATCGGCTCGTACAGGCCGAACGTGCCGTGCTCGGTGCGTCGCAGGCCGAGCGATGCCGACGGGAGCATCCCGAGGCTGCCGGCGAGGACCGCGGCCTCGTCAGACAGGATGTCGCCAAACAGGTTCTCGGTGACGATCACGTCGAAGTCGGCGGGCCGTCGGACGAGGAGCATCGCGCACGAATCGACCAATTGGTGGACGAGGGTCACGTCCGGGTGGGCGGCGCCGATCTCGGTCGCGACGATCCGCCACAGGCGCGAGGTCGCGATGACGTTCGCCTTGTCAACGGACGTGACATGGCCGCGACGGGTCGCCGCCAGCTCGAAGGCGAGCTCGACGACGCGACGGATCTCGCTTTCGGTGTAAGGGAGGACGTCCGCCGCGCGGCGCGCCCCGACCGGGCCCGACGGCTCCTCGCGCTCGCCGAAGTACAGGCCGCCGGTCAGCTCGCGGACGATCAGGAGGTCGACGCCCTCGAGGAGCTCGGGCCGGAGGGGCGAGGAGCCGACCAGCGCCGGGTGGACGCTGACCGGACGCAGGTTGGCGAACAGGCCGAGCCCGCCGCGGAGAGCGAAGAGAGCCTGCTCGGGCCGGACGGCCGCCGACGGGTCGGACCACTTCGGGCCGCCGACCGCGCCGAGCAGGATCGCGTCGGCCGCGCCACAGGCCTCGACGTCCTCCGGCCGGATCGCGACTCCGTACGCATCGATTGCCGCTCCGCCGACGAGGAGCTCCGACCAGTCGACGGCGAAACCCAGGGCTTCGCCGGCGGCGTCGACGACGGCCCTGGCCGCCGCCACGACCTCCGGCCCGACGCCGTCGCCGGGAATGGTGGCGACCCGGTAGTGGGCGTCCGTCACGGCAACTCTTCCGCCGTGCGCTGCCCGACGAACGCCACGTCGACCCCGTTGATCTCCGCGCCATGAAGCTTGTTCACGGCGACGAGATAGCCCTCGAGCGACGCTTCGATGATGTTGGTGGACAACCCGTGGCCGCTGACCTCGAGCGCGCCCGGGCCCTCGTCCGACGATCGCCGGCAGCGAACGAGGACCTGGCCCTGAGCGTCCTCGCCGCCGGACACCGCCTTGATCTCCCAATGGGTCAGCACCGGGTGCCAGCCGAGGACGCCGTGGAGGGCGTCGTCGACCGCCGAATAGAGCGCGTCCACCGGCCCGTTCCCGGTCGCCTCCGACGCGCGCTCCTCGTCGCGGACGGTGAGGCTCACGGAGCCGGTGGCGTTCCCACCGTGCGAGGACGTCACGCTCCAGCCAACGAGCTCGACCGAGGCGGGAACCTCGGACGCGCGCTGGTCGACCAGGGCGAGGAGGTCCGCATCGGTGACCTCCTTCTTGGCGTCGGCCAGGGCGATCGCCTGGCGGTAGATCGCGTCGAGCACCTCGCCCTCGACGTCGTGGCCGAGCTCGCGGAGCTTGCCCTGAAGTCCGCGCCGCCCCGACAGCTTGCCGATCGTCAGGTGGCTCCCGGTCAGGCCGACCGACTGGGGCGTCATGATCTCGTAGGTCAGCGGGTTCTTGATCACGCCGTCCTGGTGGATGCCGGACTCGTGGGCGAAGGCGTTGCCGCCGACGATCGCCTTGTTCGGCTGGACCGCGAAGCCGGTCAGGTAGCTCACGAGTCGCGATGCCGCGGTGATCTGCTCGGTCTGGACGCCGCTGACGAGGTCGGGGAACTGCGTCGGCCGGGTCCGGAGACCCATGACGACCTCCTCGAGCGAGGCGTTGCCCGCCCGCTCGCCGAGACCGTTGATCGTGACCTCGACCTGGCGCGCACCAGCCTGGACCGCGGCGAGGGTGTTGGCCGTGGCCAGTCCGAGGTCGTTGTGGCAATGGACGCTGACGGTTGCATCGCGGCCGACGAGGTCCACGACGCGGCCGACGAGCGCGCCGAACTCGGACGGAATCGCGTAGCCGACAGTGTCCGGGATGTTGACCGTCGACGCGCCGGCGGCGACCACCGCCTCGTAGACCTGGAGCAGGAACTCCGTCTCGGTCCGCGACGCGTCCTCGGCCGAGAACTCGATCTCGGCGTCCTGGCCGAGCGCCTCGCGCCCGTACTTCACCCAGCGAACGGCCTCCGCGAGGGCGTCCTCGCGCGAGATCCGGAGCTTGTGCTTGAGATGGATGTCGCTGGTCGCGATGAAGACGTGGAGATGCGGCCGCTCGGCGATCCGGATCGCCTCCACGGCCCGCTGCGGGTCGCCGTCACGGCAGCGCGCGAGGGCTGCGACCGCGATGCCGCCCCTCGTCTCCTGGGCGATCCGCCGGACGGCTTCGAAGTCGCCCGGCGAGGCGGCCGGAAAGCCGGCCTCGATCACGTCGACCTTGAGCCGCGCGAGCTGACGGGCGACCTCGAGCTTTTCGGCCGCGGTCAGCCCGGCGCCCGGCGCCTGCTCGCCATCGCGCAGCGTCGTGTCGAAGATCCGGACGCTGCCGGCCGCG
>JACDAH010000288.1 GCA_013695505.1 Chloroflexota bacterium
CCGTTAGAGTACCCACTCCGGCCACCCACGCCCAACACATTTCGTGGCTTCGACGACCGAGGCGAGTGGGCGCGATGGCGGAGTCTTCGATCCGGGCGCCGGCCGCGGGCCGCGGGCGACCGGCGAGGACATGCGCTTTGCTCCGCCGAGGAAGGATGGATCATGACCGACACTGCCGGACCTGACGAACCGAGCGCACACGAGACGCCACTCGACCCAGCCCGGCCCACGGCCGAGCCACAGAGTGCTCCGCCGCTGAGCGCGCCGCCACCGAGCGGTCCCGCGGCCGCGGCCCCCGGCAAGATGCGGCCGGTCATCATCATTGGCGTGATCGTGGCGTTCCTCGCGATCGTGCTGTTCGCGGTCCGGAACAACGTGGAGGCGGACGACCTCAAGGTGGGCGACTGCTTCAACATCCCGAACGGGTCGACGATCAAGACGGTCGAGAAGCACCCCTGCACCGAGAGCCACAATGCCGAGGTCATCCACGTCGGGCAGTACACCGACGGGTCGACCTATCCCATCTCCCTGAGCCTGGATCGATACATCGAGACCTCCTGCGTGCCCGCGTTCGAGAGCTACGTGGGACGGGCGATCGACTCCGAGCCGGCGCTCACGGTCGGCTACTTCCACCCGACGCGCGACGCCTGGGAGAGCGGCAGTCGGACGATCACCTGCTATGTCGCCAAGCCGGACGAGAGCCCGATGACCCAGTCCGTCAAGTCGTAGGCCGTCCGGCTCCACGTCGGCCTGAGAGCTCCGCCCGACCATGAACGGCTGGGCTACGCGGCCGAGCTGCTGACTCTCGCGACGAATCAGCTCTAGAGCGCGGCCGGGTCCAGCTTCGCCGGGTCCACGTCAAGGGTCGCGATCGCCTTGGCGACCTTGGCCGGCGCCATCGCCCCGCACCGGCCGAGCTCGGCCAGGGCGGCGGCCGCGATGTGCGGCGGGTCGATCTCGAACAGCGTCCGGAGCGCTTCGCGGGTGTCGCTCCGGCCGAACCCGTCGGTGCCGAGTGAGACGTAGTACGGCGGGACCCAGCGCGACACCATGTCCGGCAGCGCCTTCATCCAGTCGGTCGCGGCGATGATCGGGCCACCGTCCGGACCGAGCACGGTCGAGACGTACGGCACCCGGGCCGTTTCCTGGGGATGGAGGCGGTTCCAGCGTTCCGCGGCGAGGGCATCGCGGCGGAGGAGCGCGAACGACGGCGCCGAATAGATCTCGGCGGCAATCCCGGCCGTCTCGGCGAGAAGGTCACGGGCCGCGATGACCTGCTGAAGGATCGCGCCGGAGCCGACGAGGCGGGCGCGGTGGGCCTTGGGCCCGAGGTCGGGCGCCTCCGCGAACCGGTAAATGCCCCGGATGATCCCCTCATCGATCCCGTCAGCCTTCTTCGGCTGGGCGTAGTTCTCGTTGTAGAGGCTGATGTAGTAGAAGACGTCATCGCCCTGGTGGTACATCCGCTCGATCCCGTCTCGGACGATCGCGGCCAGCTCGTAGGCGAACGCCGGGTCGTAGGCGCGGACGTTCGGGACGGTCTGGGCCAGGACATGGGAGTGGCCGTCGTCGTGCTGGAGGCCCTCGCCGGTGAGAGTCGTCCGGCCGGCAGTCGCGCCCATCATGAAGCCGCGGCCGCGGGCATCGGCCAGCGCCCAGATCTGGTCGCCGGTCCGCTGGAACCCGAACATCGAATAGAAGATGTAGAACGGGATGACCGGGAAGCCGTGTGACGCGTACGACGTCGCTGCGGCCTGGAGGCTCGCCATCGAGCCCGCCTCGGTGATGCCCTCCTCGAGGACCTGGCCGTCCTTCGCCTCGCGGTACGACAGGACGAGATCGGAGTCGACGGGCGAATAGCGCTGCCCGAGCTGGGCGTAGATCCCGACCTCCTTGAAGAGCGGGTCCATGCCGAACGTGCGGGCCTCGTCGGGGATGATCGGCACGATCCGCGAGCCGAGCTCCTTGTCGCGGATCAGGTTGCGCAACAGGCGGGTGAAGACCATCGTCGTCGACACTGCGGTGTCGGAGCCCGCGTCGAACTCCTGGTCGACGCTCGCGGCGGGCTTGGGCAAGGGCTTGCTCCGGACCACGCGGCTCGGGCAAGCAGTCGGTCGCCACGACGATGGCCTTCGTCCGCCTGCTCAAGGACCTCATGAAGGACAAGGGCATCGGTCAGCGGATCGTGCCGGTCATCCCGGACGAGGCCCGCACCTTCGGCATCGACGCGATGTTCCCGTCGGCCAAGATCTACTCGCCGTTCGGGCAGAAGTACGAGGCGGTCGACCGCGAGCTGCTCCTGTCCTACAAGGAGGCCGTCAAGGGCCAGATCCTGCACGAGGGCATCAGCGAGGC
>JACDAH010000300.1 GCA_013695505.1 Chloroflexota bacterium
GGGCAGGCTGGGCGAGCCGGCCGCCGGCGCCAGGGGCCGAGTGGAGCGCACAATGCGCGCATGACCGACGAGTCCGGCGCCGTTCCCGTCAAGCCGCGTTGCCCGATCTGCGGGCGCGACGACTTCCGAAAGGAGAAGGGCAAGCTCGACTCCGCGTGGGGGATGACCGCCCACAAGGTCGACATGCTCATTTGCATGCGCTGCGGCTACCTGCTGCTGTTCTCCGAGGGCAACACGATCTTTGACTTCGACTGATGGTGACGACCGATCTCGCCCGCCGGTCGCTGCTCGATCGGCTGGCCGCCGTCCCGGACCGCCTTGCCGCCGCCGCCGGCGCCGCGTCGAGGGCGCCGTCAACGCCCGGCGAGTGGACACCGTCGGACATCGTGCGCCACATGATCGCCGTCGAGCTCGAGGTCTGGCAACCGCGCCTCGCACAGCTGGAGGCCGAGGATCACCCGCACTGGGCCTGGGTCGAGCCCGACCGCTGGACGGGCGACCCCGGCGCATCACTCCCGAGCCTGGTGAACCGCTATCGCGCGGCCCGCGGATCAACGACTGACATCCTGTCGACGCTCGACTGGAGCCGGACCGGGACACACGCGACGTTCGGGGTCCTCGACGTTGCCGGCCTGATGACCCGGGCGATCGACCACGACGAGGAACATGTCGCGAGCCTGGCCGCTCAGGCAGACGCCCCCGAGTAGTTGCGCAGCCCCAGGCGCCAGAACCAGCGGGTCAGCAGCAACAGCCCGAACGCGAACGCCGCGGCGAGCGCCAGCGTCTCGACCGTCAGGCGTGACGTCAGGGCCTCCGCGGGGACGGTCACCGCGAACGCGATCGGAACGAGGAACGTGAGGCTGATCCGAAGCCAGCCGGGGTAGATCGTGACCGGCCACCGACCGGACTGGTAGATCCCCTCGAACAGCTCGTGGAGCTCGTCCATCTTGACGATCCAGAACGCGGTGGTCGTCAGGAGCAGCCAGAAGCAGTAGATCATCACGGCGCCCAGAAGCAGGGTCCCGGCGAAGATCAGGCCCACCCCGACCCCGATCCCGCCGCGGAGCTGGGCCACCGCGACCACCAGGACGATCGCCCCGACCCCGATGTCGACGCCCTGCCAGATCCGGAACTCGCGGACGCTGACCATGACCTGGGCGTCCTCCGGCTTGGTGAGGATGAAGTCGAGCGTGCCCTGCCGGACGTCGGTCATCAGCCGCTCCATGTTCGGCTGGATCGCGGTCTTGATCACCCCGCCCATCAGGATGTGGACTCCCATCACCGCGAGCAGCTCCGATTGGCTCCAGCCACCCAGGTTCGTCGTCTGGCCGAACACGAGCCCGAGGACGGCCAGGCCGGTGCCGAGGGCGAGGAGCGACTCGAAAAGTTGGACCGCGAGGTTCGCCCGGTACTGGAGCTCGTTGAGGGCCCCGACCCTGAAGAACAGGGCGAAGAGCCGGATCGGGCGGAGCGGGTCGCGGCCACGCAGCGCATCGCGGCCCTGGGTCGGGCCCATCAGCCGCCGACCGCCGAGAAGCGCCGGACCGCGAGCTGCCACGAGACGGCGACCAGCGTCGCTCCGATCGCGATCCACAGGAGTTGCATCCCGAGACCGCCGAGGAGCTGATCCGGCGGCAGCTTTCCGATGAGCGCCTCGATCGGGAAGCTGAACGTCCACCGGAACGGCAAGTAGCCGGCGAGCTGCTGGGCCCAGTCCGGCATCAGCGACATCGGAACCAGGCGGCCGGACAGGAGCAGCTCGGCCGTGAAGAAGATGCTGAAGACCGGTCCGACCCGGGTCGTCCAGAACGTCACCAGGCCCAGCAGCCAGAGGAACATCGACCGCAGGAAATACGCGCCCCAGATCGCGACGAGGAAGACGACGACATCGATCGGTGAAATCGCCAACGTCGGCTGGAAGATCAGGGACAGGAAGGCCGCGATCGGCAGCCAGAGCAGGATCACGACGGCCTTCCAGCCGGCCAGGCCGGCGAGGTCCAGGTGGATCGGGTGGACCGGCTTGAGGAGCATTCCGGACAGCTCGCCGCCGCGGACCCGCTCCTCCCAGGCGTACGGCGTCAGGGCGATGTTCATGTTCCGGACCAACGTCCAGACGATGTAGTAGGCGGCGAACTCGCCGGGCGTGAAGCCACCGACCTCGCCGCCCTGCTGGCGCGCCACCGTGGACCACACGACCAGGTAGATGACCGGCTCCGCGACCATCCCGATCATGTAGAAGTAGTTCGAGACGCGGTACTGGATCTGGCTCAGGATCGCGATCCGCATCTGGGTCGCGTACAGCCCAGCCCAGGCCCGGATGGCAGCCACGGGTCCGCTGCCGAGCGTGGGCGCAGTTGCCGTCGTCATCGTCGCGTCAGCCGGCCGATCCGGCGTTCGCCCGCTCATCGCGCGCCGCCGCGAAGACGGACTCGATCACATCCTCGATCGGCGGGTCCTCGATCGTCAGGTCCGCGATCGGCAGGTCGCGCAGGAGCCGCGTCGTGACCTCGGGCGCGTCGAGGCGCGCGACGCGCAGGAGCGTCCGACCCTCGTCGGTCGAGATCACCTCGCCATATCCGGACAGGTCTGCTGTGCCCTCGGCCAGGGTGACCCCGATCGTCTTCGTCGAGTCGAACCGGGTCGAGAGGTCGGCGAGCGCGCCGTCGAACAGGATCCGTCCGTGGTGGATCACGATCACCCGGCGGCAGAGCGCCTGGACGTCGGCCATGTAGTGGCTCGTCAGCAGGACGGTCGCACCGAACCGGGCGTTGTACTCCGCAACGAACGAGCGGATCCGCTTCTGCATCGTGACGTCGAGCCCGAGCGTCGGCTCGTCGAGGAACAGGACCTGCGGCCGATGGAGCAACGCGCCGACGAACTCCATCTTCATCCGCTCGCCGAGCGACAGGTTTGCGGACCGGCTTGGTGACGAGCTCGCGGAGATCGAGCAGGTCGATGAAGTCGTCGCGGGTCCGCCGGAAGTCGGCGGGTTCGAGGCGGTAGATCGCCCGGATCAGCTCGAATGAGTCGAGCGCGGGCAGGTCCCATTGGAGCTGATTGCGATTGCCCATGACCATCGTGATCTGGCGCAGGAAGTCGCCTTCGCGACGGGACGGCATGTGGCCGAGGACAGTCGCCTCGCCGTCGGTCGGGTAGAGGAGGCCGCTGAGCATCTTCAGGGTCGTGGTCTTGCCGGCGCCGTTCGGGCCGAGGAAGCCGACCACCTCGCCCGGCTCGATCGTGAACGACACCCGGTCGACCGCGCGGACGTCGCGATGCTCGCGCCGGAACAGGCTCCGGACGGCGTTTCCGAGCCCCGCCTCGCGGACGGGGACGCGGAACGTCTTCTCGAGGGCCGCGACGCGGGATCGCGGGTTCGGACGTGGGCACGGGCCGTAGCGTACCGTCCCTTCGTCCCGGATCTGAGACCCTGAGGAGAATTCGTGAACGCGAGCGAACGCACCGCCCTGATCGATCGCTACCGGACCGGCACCGCGGACGTCCAGGACGCCCTTGCGGGCGCCACCGACGAGGAACTCGACCGGCCGCCCGCCGACGTCGACGACTGGACCGCGCGCCAGGTCGCCCATCACCTCGCGGACAGCGAATCGATGGCCTACATCCGCCTCCGCCGGATCCTGGCCGAGGACGCGCCGCTGATCGCCGGCTACGACGAGCCGGAGTGGGCGCGACGCCTCCACTACGACCGCCCGATCTCGTCGTCGGTCGCGGTTCTCGGCGCGGTGCGGCGGGCCAGCCTGGAGTTGCTCGAGGCCCTCGACGAGGCCGAGTGGAGCCGCGCCGGAACCCACAGCGAATCAGGCCCGTACTCGGTCGAGGACTGGCTGCGCATCTACGCATCGCACGCCCATGACCACGCCGACCAGATTCGCGCGGCCCGCGGCCGCTGACCTCCGGCGTCAGGCGGGGACGGCGGCCTCGGCGAAGGCGGCCATCGACGGGAAGGTCGCGTCCGGTCGGGCATCCGTGGGCGGCGTCGCACCGCCACCCGGCCGGTCGTGCCGGCGGTCGATCCAGGCCGATCGGAACCCGAGCCGCTGGGCCGGCGCGTGGTCGTGGAACAGGCTCTGGGCGATGTGCAGGATTCGGGACCGCTCGACGCCATCTGCACCGAGTCGCTCGACGAGGGCCGCGAAGTTCCGCTCGTCGGGCTTGTACGCGCCGACCTGCTGCGCCGTCACGATCCAGTCGAGGTCGACGCCGAGCCGCCGGTTCGAGGCGGCGAACAGGTCGTCGTCGCAGTTCGTCAGGATGCCGAGCCGGAACCGCGTCTTGAGCCGGGCAAGCGCATCGTGCGAATCGGGGAACGCCGGCCAGTCGACCACCGATCCCCCGAGGCGCGCGACATCGTCCCGGGTCGGCTCGCCGCCGTGTGCCCGCGCGACCGCCGCCATCGCGTCGCCCGCGACCTCGCGGTAGCGACGGTATGGGCCGGCCTCGAGTGTAGTCTCGGCGTTCGCGTACTCCGCGAGGAGCGTCTCGGCCGTCGCCGCGCTCTCGCCGGGAAGGACCGTGCGGAGCGCGGCCAGGATGCCCGTCTCCCAGTCGATCAGCGTCCCGTAGCAGTCGAAGGTGAGCGCGTCGAAGGCGCCGTAGTCGAGGTCCGCCATTCACGGATTGTGCCGGGTGGGCGCCGCGCGCGCTCGCCGCGGCCCCCTCGGTATGCGGCTACCGGAAACGGCGTCGATGCGGGAAGGCCGCGGCGATGCGAGACGGCGGAAGCCATGTCATTCGTGCCCGCTGTGGCACCCCCCCGCGCATCGGCCCGCTGGATCCCAAATCGCTCTGCTCGTTCAACGACCCTATGGGAGACACCGACCCAGAACTGCGACCCGGATGCGTCAATTCTGCTCGTCTCATGAACGGATTCGACGAGAACACGCGGAATCCGGGGCTGGAAGGCGTCCTTCGCCTGGTCACGGTGTCGCAGTCGTTCCTCTGACGAACGCCCATGGCGGATCTGCCCTTCAGCCGCCCACGCGCACAGCCCGCGGCCGGGTGATGCGGCAATCCGAAACGGCACGGGATGTCCGAAGCTGGCTCGTGTCTGGCGAGCGGCGCGGCCGCGCACCGGACCTTCGCGCCGTGGCGCGGACGATGGTCGGGCTTGCTGTCGGCTAAACCTTCATGCGACGCTTGGCCCACTCACCGGATGTTCCTGATTCATGACGAGGCCGAAACCCAGATGACGACCCGAACCCGATCCAACCGCGCGACGCGGCTTGCACTGATCGGCATCAGCTGCACCGCTCTCGTCGCGATTTCGATTGTGCCGGCATTGGCGTCAACGCGCGTCGCCGGATCCGACGCAAGCCAGGCGGGAGGGGCGGCAACCCGGCTCCAGCTGCTTCGTGCCGAAACGGCCGGGGCCGATGGGGATGAGCTGACACAGCTCGACGCGCTGATCGACGCCGACGATGGAGACACCGAGCAAGACGCTGAGACAACCGACGCGATCGACACGCCCGAGGCGACCCATCGCCCGCAGGAGGCCGCGCCGGAGGCTGAGGTCGAGGTCGACGAGCCGGGCGACGCCAACGACCAGGGCGAGCAAGGCGACGCCAACGACCAGGGCGACGACAACGCCCAGGGCGACGACGACCAGGGAGACCAGGAGGACGGCGATCACGACGACGTCGACTCCGGGACTGATGACGACGGTGCCGCAGGCGAGCACGACGATGGTGACTCGGGCGGCGACTGACCGATTCCGTCGTCAACTCGATCGAACCGCCGCCGGCTGCCAGACCGGCGGCGTTTGGCATTCAATGATGGGGCTACGGGAAGCGGCAGGGAGGCTGCGGTCGACAGCCGATGGCTGCCCCTCTGGACTCAGCCTTTTGCGCCGCCCGTGAAGTTCCATGACGCAAGGTGCAGGCTGGGCATGAGGTAGATCGAGTCCCAGCCACCCAGCACCAGCGCCCGTTCCCGCGAGATGCCGCGAACCGCGTCCGGCCCGAGCGCCTCGAGGAACGACTGCGTGAACCGCAGGTTCGTGACCGGCCGAACGATCTTCCCGTCCTCGATCAGCCACACCCCGTTGCGGGTCAGGCCTGTCACGACCTGGGTCCGCGGATCGAGGATCCGGGTGTACCAGAAGTCGGTGACGAGGACGCCCCGCTCGACGCCCGCCACGAGCTCGTCGGACGACGCGTCGCCGGCGCCGAACACCAGGTTCGCCCCGAGCGCGCCCCAGGCCGCGCCGCCCTCGACCGCGTGTCCCGTGCTCTGCGCTCCGGCGGCACGCGCGGTCCGGCGCGTGTGAAGGAGCCCGCTCGTGATCCCATTGCGGACGAGGTCCAGCGTCCGCTTGGGCGTGCCCTCGATGTCGAACGGGATCCCGATCGTGTCGGGCTCCGTGACGTCCTCGCGGAGCACGATCGATCGATCGAACCGCGCCTCGCCGAGGCGAGCGAACGAGCGTCCCTCCTCGACCGCCTTGCCGTTGAAGCCCGCAACGAGCAGGAACGACAGGATGTTCGCCACGCAGCCGGGCTCGAGGACGACCTCGTAGCGTCCCGGCTCGAGGTCCGTCGGGTCGCTCGCCGTCCGGGCCTTGGTCGCCGCCCGTTCGCCGACGAACCTGCCATCGAGGTCGCCGAGCCGGACCGAAACGCGGCGAGCGCTGCCGTCCGCCGTCGGCGTCCGGGCGATTCCGTCGAGCTCGGCCGCCGTTCCGCGCCCGGCCAGCCGCTGGCCGAGGCTGTTCGCGAACGCGAGGTGGACCGTCGAGGTCGAGCAGAAGCCGGCCGTCTCGAGGCCGTCGGCGGCGTCAACGAAGGCTCGCACTCGGGCCGCCCGCTCGTCAGGCGTGGCGGCGGCGGTCGCCTCGTCGAAGTGGTCGACGTCGGGCGCGCGAGCCGGCTCGGCCAGACCGGGCCAGTCGGGATCCGGCGGCCGGACGCGAGCTGCCTCGAGGACGTTGTCGATCGCCCGGCCGAGGCTCTCATCGTCGGCCGGCCCGTCGACCGATGTCGATGCGTTGCGCCCGTCGAGGGCGACCCGGATCACGACGTGGTTGATCTCGGACGCGACGTTCTGGTGGATGAACCCGGTCGCGAAGCGGGTCAACGCTTCGAGCCCCTGGCGGACGGTGACCTCGACCTCAGCTTCGGCGGCGCGGGCGCGAACGAGGGCAAGCGTCCGCTCGGCGGTCTCGAGGGCGCGCTCGCTCGCGACGCCGCTCTCCGCGACGCCGCTCGCCGCGACGCCGCTCGCCGCGGAGGCGGATGTACGTTCGGTGGTCGTCATCGTGTCAACCCCGAACCCCGACGCGGATCCCGCGGAAGCGCGCCGGCACGGCCGGATGCCCCGTGTGGCCGATCTGCTGAGGCTGGCCCTTGCCGCAGTTCGGCGTCCCCCAGAAGGTCCACTCGTCGGGGCCGCCGAGCATGTCGAGCGCGCCCCAGAACCGCGGGCTGATCGCGGTGTACGTCGGGTTCTTCAGGAGCCGACCGCGCTTGCCGCTCTTGATCTCCCAGCCGATCTCGCAGCCAAACTGGAAGTTGAGCCGCTTGTCGTCGATCGACCATGAGCGGTTCGTGTCCATGTACACCCCGTCGTCGGTGGCCTCGATCATCGAATCGAGCGAGTCGGTGCCGGGCAGCAGCCCGACATTCGTCATCCGGACCATCGGGATCCGATCGAATCCGTCGGCCCGGACGGCGCCGCCGGAGCGCTCGATCCCGGCCAGCGCCGCGGAATCGCGACCCGACAGCGCCCCCACCCAGATGCCGTCCTTGACGATATCGACCGGGTGGGCGGGCGTGCCCTCGTCGTCGTAGCCGAAGCTGCCGAGCGAGCCAGGAAGGGTCGCGTCGGCGGTGATGTTCATCAGCTCCGAGCCGAACCGGAGCGAGCCGAGCTTGGCCAGCTCCAGCCATGACGTTCCGGCGAACGCCGCCTCCCAGCCCAGGATCCGGTCGAGCTCGGTGGCGTGGCCGACCGATTCGTGGATCTGGAGCGCCATCTGCTCGCTGCCCAGGATCACGTCCGTGGCGTCGAGGGACGGACACACGTCGGCGGTCAGGAGGGCCCGTGCCTCCTCTGCGATCCGTGCCGCGTTCCCCGCCAGGTCCAGCTCGCGCACGAGCTCCCAGCCGCGCGTCCCGTACTGGCCCCGGATCCCGGGATAGCTCCGTCGCTGGGTCTCGTTCTCGCCGACGGCGGTCGCGCTCATGGCCGCGCCGCACTCCACGATGTGCTGGTCGACCAGCGTCCCCTCCGACGAGGCGAACCACTTCCGGGTGTCCCAGATGCGATGGCTCGCCTCGGCGAGGTCCGCCTCGTGCTCCTGCATCGTCCGGGTCACGCTCTCGAGGAGATCGCCCTTCTCGGCCAGGCTGACAGCCCACGGGTCCTCGCCGACATTGCTCTCCCAGTGACCCGTCGTCGGCTTCTCCGGGACGAGGCCGAGGTCCTTGCCGGCGACCAGGGTCGACGCCCGGGCGACGGCCGCCGCCTGCTCGCCGGCCCGCCGGGCGGCCTTCGATCCGACATCCGGCACGGCGAAGAAGCCCCAGCTGCTTCCGATCAGTGCCCGCACGCCGACGCCAGCTCGCTGCTCGCGATCGAGCGCCTCGACGACGCCGTTGCGGGCGCTCATCGCCTCGGTCCGGATCTCCATCACCCGGGCGTCGGCGTAGGTCGCGCCGGCAGCGAGGGCGGCCTCGACGGCCTGTTTCGCGATGTCTTCCATGACAGGACAGGGTAGGCGGATCGGCTTCGGCGTGCCCTCAGGCGTCGATCGAGACGGGT
>JACDAH010000314.1 GCA_013695505.1 Chloroflexota bacterium
GCGCGTGGCCGACCCGATCCGCGGCGACCCGCGGTCCGTAGCCACCCGCGGCGGCGATCGCGTCGGCGACCCGGGCGCCGCGCGGCAGGTGGACGATGCCCGGCCGAAGGACGGCCCCCTGCACATCGACGACGAGCTCGTCGCCGGACCCTGGCACGCTCGACGAGCCAGTGGCGAGCGTGGCCGGACGCCCGGATCGCGCCGGCCCTGGTCCATCGCCTTCGACGACGATCGATCCATGACCACTCGTCAGGACGAGCCAGAGCGCAGCCCCGGTCAGGATCGCCGCGCCGACGAGCGCGGCCAGGATCCAGGGCGCCGGGAAGCCTCGAGCCGGCGCCACCGACACTCGGTTCGCCGCCGCCTGGCTGCCCGCGCCGAGCGCTGTTTGATCGTCTTCCAGGGCGCGCCATGGCGCCGCCGACTCGGCCATCGGTCCTCCGCGGCGGATGGGTGGTTGCGGTGCCGGCGTGCCCTGGCGGACAGCACGACGCCCCGCGACGTTGGGGGCACTTCCGACGTCGGCGGGGCGTCTGACGGCACAATAGCCGTCGCCACTTATCTGGCGATTAGCTGCGGTCCCCGGGCGGAATGCTCATTCGCGTTCGCGTCAGTGACTCGCCTGCGGGACTTGCCCGACCTCGTCGTCGGCCGCTCGGGCGATCGCGATCGCGATCCGTGCGATTGCCCGGCGGATCCCGGCGCCGCGCGGCTCACCTGGATGGGCCAGGGACGCCAGGCGATCGGCGTCGGCTTCGGCGGCGCGCTCGCGGGCGAGATCGAGAGCAAGGAACAGGTAGTGAGAATGCATGACTGGGCCTCCTGGGCTGTGACGCGGGATGGATCGGGGGAACCTGGAGAGATCAGCGGGTGTGGTCGTCACGCATCGGCTCGCGACTGTCGACGCCCCAGCAGGAGGCTGCGAGGTCGAGTCCGACGAGAACGATCAAGATGGCAATGAGGGCGATCAGGGCATCCATCGGACTCTCCCGTCTCCGGTGTCGTAACCGGTATGTTGGGCTGTTCTGGTTACTCCGTTACGCTACCGTCTTGCGCGTAACCTGTCAAGTGCGATAGAGTGGTTAGCCATGAGCAGTCCAACCACCCACCGACCCGCGTCGAGCGACCACATCCACGGTGAGGTGCCGCTCGAAACGGCATTCGACTTCCTGAACACCCTGGAGCTCGAGGACGATGCGCTCGTGGAGCGCCTGACCTCGCTCGACGAGGCCGCACGCTGGCTGGCGCACGCCGCCGTGGTGCCCGACGCGACAACGATCACGTCGCTCGCGCGGACGGCGAACGACAGTCAGGTCCTGCTTGATCGACTCGTCACGACCCGGACCGCTCTCCGCGATGTCGCCCACGCCGTGGCCCACGAGGAGCCGCCGAAGCGCGCCGCGATCGACGAGGTCAATCGGGCGCTGGGATCACGAACGCGGGTCGAGCTCGTGGCCGCCGCCGACGGCGTTCGCCTCGGCCACAGTCATGTTGGCGACGCCGTCGACGACGTCCTGGCCCGGATCGCCGAACCGATCGTTCGCGAGCTCGGCAATGGGAATGACGACCGCATCCGGATCTGCGCCAACGACACGTGTCGCTGGATCTTCTACGACGAATCGCGGGCCGGCCGCCGTCGCTGGTGCGACATGGCGACGTGCGGTAACCGGGCCAAGGCCCAGCGCCACCGCGCCCGCCAGAAGCACACCGCGACCGCGACGGAACGGACCCCGCCCGCCGGCTGACGGGCCGGCTCGGCAGCCGCTGCCCGAGCCCGGGTCAGGCCCTCGCGAGCAGAGGAAGGACGTCGCTGACGAGGCGGGTCATCGACTCCTCGTCGTAGGGGTTCGGGAAGCCACCGATGACGTGGTGATAGCCGATTTCGAGGAACGGCTCGATGAACGCGGCCACGTCCTCGGGCGTCCCGACCGGCTGGTTCTCCCATGGTGCCGCCTGCCCATTTCCCGAGAAGATCGCGTCGGCGACCTTCCGCGCCTCCTCGCGCGAGTCGCGGATGACGACGGCCCCGAGCCCGGTCGTCCGCTCGATCTCGGCCGGATCCCGTCCAACCGTCTCGCAGTGACGCAGGAGGACCTGCTCCTTCTGGCGGACCTTGTCGATCCCACCGCCGACGTTGTTCGCGTCGGCGTACCTGGCCACGAGCTTGAGGGTGACCTGCTCGCCGCCGCCCCCGATCAGCAGCGGCAGCCGGTCCTGGACCGGCGGCGGGTCATTGCGCACCGCGCGGACGGAGTACTGCGGCCCCTTCGCGGTCGGGCGGTCGCCGCGGAGCATCCCGCGCATGATCGGCAGCGCCTCGGCGAGCCAGCGAAGCCGCTCCGGAAAGCCGTCGCCGAACTCGAGGCCATAGGCGACATGCTCCTCCTCGAACCAGGCGCCGCCGATCCCGAGCGTCGCCCGGCCGCCGGAGATGTGATCGAGCGTCGTCGCCATCTTGGCGGTCAAGGCCGGGTTCCGGAACGTGTTCGCGCCGACCATCAGCCCGATCCGGATCCGCTCGGTCGCCTGCGCCCAGGCGGCGAGGGTCAGCCAGCCCTCGTGGATCGGCCCGTCGCTGCTGCCGACGATCGGATAGAGGTGGTCCCACGTCCAGAGGCTGTGGTAGCCGAGCTTGTCGGCCCGCTGGCCGGCCGCCAGGAGCGACGGCCAGTCGGTGTACTGGTTCCAGCAGAGCGCGCCAAGGCGGACGTCAGGCATCGGGGTCTCCGAGGGCGAGGAGGGGCGGGCTGCGAATCGTACCTTGTCCACACCTCTCGACTGAGCCACGTTGCGATCGCCGCGCATACCGGCCGCTCGATCATCCAGGGTCGCGAGCGGGATCGCGAGCATCGCCGTTCGCGAGCGATGGCGCCGCGGAGTCGCGGGGAGCCGCGCCGCACAGGCGCAGTGCTCCCGTCAGGAGCGCTCATCGGCGCCCCGGGGACACTCAGCCCTCGAGCTGCTCCCAGTCGACCCAGCGCGCACCGTCCCAGAAGCGATGCCAGGTTCGCCCGTCTACGCCGCTCGCCCAGACGTCGATCCGATCGGCCGACCAGGACGAGGCCCCGGCGCCGCCGGCCGGGTCGAGCTCGCCG
The DNA here is from genome assembly GCA_013695505.1 of Chloroflexota bacterium. Lineage (GTDB taxonomy): Bacteria > Chloroflexota > Limnocylindria > Limnocylindrales > CSP1-4 > CF-46. The sequence continues at coordinate 3,096 of JACDAH010000314.1, forward strand.
CCGAGCGACTCCCAGGGGTGCCAGCTCAGGCCGTCCCAGTAGCGGTTCCAGAGCTGGCCATCGGGAAAGACCGCGAACACCTGAAGCCGATCGACCGCCCACGCCGTGACCCCGGGCGTCGAAGCGGGCGTGCCACCGAGCGACTCGGTTTCGAGCCAGCCCTCGCCCTCGAACACCGCGTGCATGAGATCGCCTTCCGGGCCGATCCAGAACCGGTCGATCCGGCCGGGTGCCCACGAGACTGCTGCCACCCCGGCATGCGCCGCATCCGGTGCATCCGGCACTCCCTCGGCGAACCCAAGCCGCTCGACGTGCGGCATTCAGGCAGCCGGCCGGGCGGCGAGCTGGGCGAGGATGAGCGCGACCACCCCAGGCGACGAAGCCGCCTCGACCGAGCGAATCTTGACGTGGCGGATCCGCTTGCCGGTGCCCTCGATCAGCCCGGTCGGGTCCGCCAGGTCCGCGCCGTCGGCGAGTTGGAGGTTGACGTGCTCCTTGTGGGCGATGATCGCGAAGAGCAGGCCACGGATCTTCATCGAGTGGCCGAACGCGATCAGCTTGTTGCCGAAGTCGACTTGCTCGATGGCGCTCGGAAACGCAGCCTGGATCGTCGCCCGCAATGCCCGCTCGATCGCCTGGAGCCCGGGCGGGTGTTCCTCGAGCAGCCGGTTGACGCCAGCCTCGAGGGCGGCCGAGTCCGCCACCGCATCAGGGCCGGTTTCGGATCCTTGGAGCCGCTCGCCACGGGGCATGGTCAGCCCGCGTCGTCGGCGCGCACGACGATGTTGACGAGCTTTCCGCCGCCGGCCTGGATGATCTTCAGTGGCGTCCGACCGGCCAGCACCGCCTGGATCCGGTCGCTGGCGAGGACGGCTGCCTCCAGGCCGGCGGCGTCCGTGTCGGCCGGTACGACGATCTTGTCGCGGAGCTTGCCGTTGACCTGGACCGGAACCTCGCGGGTCGCCTCGACGACGGCCGACTCGTCGACGAGCGGCCAGGACTCGCGGTGGATCGACGACCACTGAACGCGCGCCGCGGTCAGCCGTCGCGACCAGAGCTCCTCGGTGATGTGGGGCGCGGCCGGGGCCAGCATCAGCAGCGACAGGCGAACCGCCTCGTCCCATTCGTCCGAGCCCGCGACGGGCGTTCCGCGGAACCGCATGAGCAGGTTCGTCAGTTCCATCAGCTTCGCGATCATCGTGTTGAAGTGGAATGACCCGTAGTCGGCGGTCACGCCCTTCAGGGTCCGATGCGCCGCCTGGCGGATCTGGGTCCGGGCCGCAGCCTCGTCGACGCCAGCGGGCAGCGTGCCGCTGGCTGGATCGCCGGGCTCCCGGCCGTTGGGGTCGAGGACGATCGTCCAGAGCCGGTTCAGGAACCGGTGGACGCCGCCGATCCCGGTCGGGCTCCACGGCCCGCCCTGGTCCCACGGGCCCATGAACATCAGGAACAGCCGGACCGTGTCGGCGCCGTAGCGGGCGACCAGGTCGTCCGGGTCCACCACGTTGCCCCGGGACTTCGACATCCGCTCACCGTCGAGCCCCAGGATCTGGCCCTGGTTGAACAGCCGCTTGAACGGCTCGCTCTGATCGACCAGGCCGACGTCCCGCATCATCTTCGTGAACTCGCGGGCGTAGAGCAGGTGCATGACAGCGTGCTCCGAGCCGCCGGTGTACTGGTCGACCGGCGTCCAGCGGTCGACGACGGCGCGGTCGATCGGCGATCCGGCCTTCTCCGGTGACAGGTAGCGATACCAATACCAGGACGAGTCCATGAACGTGTCCATCGTGTCCGTCTCGCGCTGGGCCGGGCCGCCGCAGACGGGGCAACCGACGTTGAGGAAGGCCTCGTCGCGGGTGAGGGGGTTCTCGCCGCTGCCGTGATAGTCGACCGTGTCCGGCAAGCGGACCGGCAGGTCTTCATCGGGGACGGGGACGATCCCGTCGGTCGGGCAGTAGATCACCGGGATCGGCGTTCCCCAGTAGCGCTGGCGGCTGATCAGCCAGTCGCGGAGGCGGTAGGTGACCGACGCCTTGCCCTTTCCCTGCGCCTCGAGCGCGCCCAGGATCGCCTTGCCGCCCTCGTCGGCCGGCAGGCCGGTGTAGGCGCCGCTGTTCACGAGTCGCTCGCTGGCCGCGTGGGCGACGTAGGCGCTCTCGAGCCCGCGCTCGTCGTCGCCGGATGCTTCGCCGGCGACGACGCGCCGGATCGGCAGGCTGTACTTCTGCGCGAACGCGAAGTCGCGCTCGTCGTGGGCGGGCACGGCCATGATCGCGCCCGTCCCGTAGCCGCCCAGGACGTAGTCGGCGACAAAGATCGGGATGGGCTCGTCGTTGACCGGGTTGATCGCGTCGCTGCCGAGGGCGACCCCGGTCTTCTCGCGGTCGGTCGAGAGCCGGTCGATCTCGGTTCGGTTCGCCGCCTGGGCGAGATAGGTGCTGACCTCCGCGGACCGGCCCGGTGCAGTCAGCTCGGCGACCAGCGGGTGCTCCGGGGCGAGGACCATGAACGTCGCCCCGAAGAGCGTGTCCGGACGGGTGGTGAAGACGCGCAGCTCGGCGCCGCCGGCGTGATGCTCGGACGGGGCCGTCTGAAAGACGATCTCGCCGCCTTCGCTCCGACCGATCCAGTTCGTCTGCTGGATCTTGATCGGCTCGGGCCAGTCGAGGCCGGTGAAGTCGAGCAGCTCGTCGGCGTAGTTGGTGACCTTCAGGTACCACTGCGCCAGGTTCCGCTTCTCGACCTTCGCGCCGCAGCGCCAGCAGTGCCGGTCGACGCCCTCGACCTGCTCGCGCGCCAGCGTCCCATCGTTCGGGCACCAGTCGACCGGCGACGTCGCGCGATAGGCGAGGCCGGCCTTCAGGAACTGGAGGAAAAACCACTGGTTCCAGCGGTAGTAGCCGGGATCGGCCGTCACGACCTCGGCCTCCCAATCGAACGTCGCGCCCATCATCCGCAGCTGCCGGCGCATGTTGTCGATGTTCGACATCGTCCAGTCGCGCGGGTTGATGTCGTTCTTGATCGCCGCGTTCTCGGCCGGCAGCCCGAACGCATCGAACCCGATCGGCAGGAACACGTTCTCGCCGTGCATCCGGTGGAACCGCGCGATCGCGTCGGTCGGCGTCTTGATGTACCAGTGGCCGATGTGGATGTCGCCCGACGGGTACGGGTACAT
>JACDAH010000317.1 GCA_013695505.1 Chloroflexota bacterium
GACGACTGGGCGCTCGGGCTTGCGATCGCCCTGGCTCGCGAGGGCGGAGCGCGCACGACCGATGCGCCGGACTCGGCGCTGGCGGAGCTCGCCGCGGTCGCCAAGGCCTGCACCCTCGCGGCGATCCTCCGCGGATTCAGGCGGCTCGAGGCGATCGAACAGGCGAACGACCGGCCCACGTCCGGCCCGAACTAACGGACCTCACCGCACGCCCCTAGACGTCACCGGACCGCGCAGCTACACTCCGCGGCACCTGGGATAAGCAGGTCCAATCGAATAGGATGATCCCGCCCGTCGTCAGTGCTTATCCCACTGCCGGCGGGCGTTGTCGTGGAAGGGATAAAGACTCCATGGCCAGGCAGACCGACGAGCGCGTGTCGCTCGCCATCCTCGAGGACCGTTACGACGGCCTCCTCATCACCCCACCGTCCGACGGGTTCACGAAGCTCGGCGACAAGCTCCAGGCTGTGATCGAGGGCCTGATCGAAGGCGTCGCCCGGGTTAAGTGGACCGGCAATCTCACCGGCGACCAGACGGGCGCGATCACCGATGCGGTCCTCGAGGTCCTCCGCGCCACCGTCGTCGCCGAGATCGACAGCCGGGGGATCGCCCGATGACCCGGCGACAGTCCAAGTCGGCCCTAGGATCGACGGAGAGCGGCGCGGACGTCGCTCCCGCTGTGAGCGTCCAGTCAGCGGCGGCCGCAGCTGCGGCGCCCCCGTCCGCGCCGGCCGAGGCTGAGGTACGCGAGCTCATCGCTGCCCGCAGCCGCAAGTACCCTCGGGACCACAAGCAGCTCGAGGAGGCGATCGACCAGGTGTTCGACGTCGTCGGCTACGTCGATCTCGACGAGGAGGGTCGCCACGACTTCGGGTCCGACTACCTGAGTGACCTTTGGGCCGACCTCCGGCCGAGCGAGGTCCGCAACCTCAACGCGATGATCCTCTACGCCCAGAGGGAGTCGCTCGAGGCGTGTTGGGGCATCATCACCGCCCGCATCGTCGAGGTCGCGACCGCGTTCGCGGAGGCGCATCCCGACGTGAAGCGCGCGCCGGCGGAGACGGACCGAGAGGACTCGCGGCGTCGTTGAAGGCGTCCGACAGCTTGCCGTAAGCCCCAGGAGAGACTGCCGCACGACTAGAGCCGATAACTGGACAGAAAACAGCACCCCGGCTAAGCGTGCAAGTGCACCGTTTAGCCCGGGGTGCTTAAGAGTCAGTTGCTCTGCCATTGAGCTACCGGCCCAGCGAGCCGAGAGGATACCCCATCGGCTTGGACCGGGCCGGCGGGTGCTCGGCCGGTCTGTCGACGAGCCCGAAGTCGGCTACCGATCCTTGGGCCAGAGCCGCGACATGTGAAACCCGGGCACTGGGTGGTGGGCACGAGCCTGGAATTGCAGGTCGACGAGGGTGCCGTCGGCCGCGCACAGCCGGAAGGCGCCATCCTGCCGGCCGTCCGCCACGAACTCGGCCCATTGGGAGGGCGTCGTGGCCCGGAGGTCCGGAGCGGCGATGTCCACGACCCGCCGACCAACGAGGTCCGACGGCTCGTAGCCGAGGATGCCGAGTACGCCCGCCGTCGCACCGACGTACATCCCCGTGCCATCGGTGACGAGCATGAACTCCTGGGTCCCGGGCGGAAGCGCCGCGTCCTGGTACGCAACCCATGCAGCGATGACGTCGAGGGCACGGGCCTGGACCTCCTCGGATCCTGAGGCGCCTTCCCATCGACGCTCGGCGGTCCGCCACGTCGAGAGCAACGTGGTCAGTGAAACATTCGCCACCGAGTGGCCTCCATCCTTGGGGAGCAACCGAGCCGACGAATCGCGAACGGGATGAGATCCGCGCGTAGCGCTGATGAAGCATCACCCTACTCCTGGCGCTGCGACTCGACGCGCGGTTGCCCCCGCGGTGGCCCGGAGCTTCAGGCGATGATCGGAAGGCCCCTGCGCTCGTCCTCGTCGACATCGCCCTCGATCGTGACGTGGGGCAGCCAGTCGAGCCAGGACGGCAGCCACCAGTTCCAGTCCCCGAGGAGTCGCATCGAGGCCGGCAGGAGGATGCTCCGGACGATCGTCGCGTCGAGGAAGACCGCCACCGCGAGGCCGAACCCGAGCTGCTTGATGATCGTCAGCTCGAGCGTCACGAACACCGCGAACACGACGACCATGATCGCCGCCGCGCTCGTGACGGTGCCCGAGGTGATCGCGATCCCGCGCGCGACGGCCTCGTTCGACGAGAGTCCGTGATCGCGGGCTTCCTTGATCCGGGTGAGGATGAAGACGTGGTAATCCATCGACAGCCCGAACAGGATCGTGAAGATGAAGACCGGGATGAACGCCTCGATGGGACCGGGCTTGAACCCGAGCTGCTCGTGCAGCCAGCCGTCCTGGAACGCGAGCACGAGCAGCCCGAATGCCGCGCCGGTCGAGAGCAGGTTGAGCAGGATCGCCTTGATCGGGATGACGATCGAGCGAAAGGCCACGAGCAGAAGGAGGAACGAGAGGGTCAGGACGAACGCCATCACGAGGGGCATGCCGCGGGCGTAGAAGTCCACGACGTCGAGGGTGTAGGCCGCGTCGCCGGTCACCAGCGCACGGACGTTGGTCAGGCCGGCGAAGGCAGCCGGCACGACGCTCCGACGGACCTCGCGGACGATCTCCTGGTTGCGGACGTCGTTGCTGTTGCCAGCCATCAGGTACGAGACGAACGCCACGTGACCGTCCGCTGACATCTTCGTGTCGGGCGGTCCGCTGACGCCGGGGATCGCGACGACCGCGGCGGTCATCCTGTCGATCGCCGTCGTCGTCGGCGCCTCGTCGGCCCGGGTGATAACGACCGACAGGTCGAGGTCCGAGCCGCTCGACCACTTCTCGTTGAGCAGGTTCACCGCCTGCACGCCGTCGAGCGAGTCGGGGAACGACGTGAAGTCGGCCTGGCCCATGTGGAGGCGGCCGACGGGCGATGCCACGAGGATCAGCACGACGGCCGTGGTCATCGCCGCGATGACCGGCCGGGCCATGACGGCGCGGACGAGGGTCGCCCAGATGCCGCTTCCTTCCTCGCGGTCCCGGCTGACGATTGGAATCCGGAGCCGGTTCACCCCGTCGCCGAGGATCGCGAGCGTCGCGGGCAGGAACGTCAGCGACCCGACGACCGCGACGAACACGACCGAGATCGTCCCCACCGCCATCGATCGGAACAGCGGATCGTCGAGCAGGAACAGCCCGCCGATCGAGATCATCACTGCGAGGCCCGAGAAGAACACAGCACGACCCGCCGTGTTGCTCGCCACGTCGATCGCGGCCAGCTTTTGGCGTCCGTGGCGGCGTTCCGTCCGGAACCGGGTGAGCATGAACAGCGAGTAGTCGACCGCGACGGCGAGGCCGATCAGGACGACGAGCTGGCTCGCGTATGGGCTGACCGGCGAGACCGCCCGGCTATATAGACCGAGGATCCCGAACGCGGCGAGGAGCGCGGTGATCGCCAGGATCAACGGGATGACCGCTGCCACGACCGCCCCGAACGCGATCAACAGGATCAGGAAGGTCAGCGGGATCGTCAGCCGAAGCGAGGCGTCGAGGCCGCCGTTGATGAGCTCGCTGATCTCGTCGTTCGCGAGAGTGTTGTTCAGGACGTGGATCCGGTATGCCGGGTACGCGGCCTTGATCTCGGCGACGGCGGCGGGGACCGGGTCGAGCCGGCGCGCGAGGGCCGCTCCCTCGCCCACGACCCGGCCGACGATCCGGACGGTCGTCCCGTCCTGCGACACGAGCCCGGCCGCGGCCGGCACGCCAATCGGGTTGACGAGCTGCTCGATCGTCGGAACGGCCACCCCGTCGGCCGTCGATTGGATCGCGGACAGCTTCGCGGTGATCGCCGCGACATCTGCGTCGAAGGCCGGGTCGCCGACCTTTCTGTCGCCGCTCGACACGATCATCAGGAGCTGCTGTGAGGGCGGCGCCTGCTCCTGGCCCGCCGCGGCGTTTGCGTTGCCGTAGACGACGTACGCCTCACCGGCCTCGTACTTCGACCGCTCGGCGTTCGAGACCGCCTCGACGGCGCGAGTCCCGCCGGCGAGCAGGCTCGCCCCGAACACCCCGATCGTGACCACGAACCAGAGCCCGAAGACGGGCCATCGATGACGGGCGCTCCAGCCCGCGACGCGCGCCGTCCACGGCGAAGTCCTGGGGTTCGGGGTGGACGTGACGTTCGATGGCATGGCGGCGGTCAGGGTACCCGACCATCGTCGCTCGACGGTCACGTCGCCAGAACGGACGCGGGAGCACAGCCTCCGGCCTCGATCCTGGATCCTCAGGCCAGCTATCCCTCGCGACGGGCGACCCAGACCTCCTCGGTCGGCCATTGGCGGGCCCACTCCGGTGTGACATACGGAAAGTTCGTCGTCGCCCCCTCGGCCGGCCACAGCTCGACGAGATCCTCAACCGTGAACCCGTTCGAGCGGAGGACCCGGATCCAGTCACCATGACCGAGGGCGAAGTTCACGGACGTGTCGTTCGACCACTCGAGGCGGTGGAGCCCGCGGAGCGGCCGGAGCAGCTCGTTCGTCGCTGGCCGCTCCTCGTCGGGCATGCACAGCATCAGCAGGGTCGCGTTGATCAGGAAGATCAGCCGGCCCCCGGGCCGCAGGAGCCGGGCCGCTTCCGGAACCCAGCGGTATGGATCAGCCCAGATCGAGGCGCCGTATTCCGAGATCGCGAGATCGAAGCTGCGGTCCGGATACGGGACGGCCTCGGCGTTGCCGTGGATCAGGGGGAACTCGAGGCCATGCTCGGCCTGGAGCCGCCGGGCGGTCGCCAGCTGCTGCTCCGAGTTGTCGATACCGACCGGTCGCGCGCCCCGCCGGGCCAGCCAGGCCGAGAAGTAGGCTGTCCCGCACCCGAGTTCGATCGCGTCCTTGCCGGCAAGATCTTGCGGCAGGAGCCGGAGGTCGCGTTCGGGGATGTCCCAGATTCCCCACTTCTCGTCGCCCGACCCGAGCCGCCAGCTGCGTTCGCCGTTCGCGACGTATTCGGGCGCCCAGTCGTCCCATGCCTTCCGGTTGCGCTGGACGTGCTCGGGCAGGGCGCCGTCGATGCCGCTCATGCATCCTCCAGTGTCGCTGCCAGGCGCTTCGGCGCGGTCCGGCGCCAGGCCTCGCGCATGAGGCTGGCCAGGAGCGCCGGGTCGACACGGTCGAGATCGACCGTCACCCAGCCAAACCGCCCGACATACGCCGACTTCGTGAATGTCTCCGGGTCCATCTCGATCAGCTCGGCCTGGCTCTCGAGGCCGGCCTTGATCGAGACCTTGGTCGCGCCTTCGCCGCCGATCGCGAAGACCTTGTCCCGGACGCGGAAGGTGACGTCAGTCTCCCAGGTCAGCCGCTCCTCGGCTTCCGGCAGGGAGACGGCGAGCGCCCGGACGTCATCGAGACTCGTCATCGACGCTGGAGGGGCTTGAGCATCGCCCGGTCGTAGTCGCGATAGCCCAGACGGTGGTAGAGGCGGATCGCCCCTTCGTTCGCCTCGCTCACGTTGAGGATCATCCGCTCGACGCCGTGCCTTGTCGCCCAGTCCTCGAGGTGGCCGATCAGCGCCCGGCCAATTCCCTGCCCGCGAAACCCCTCGGCGACCGACAGGCCCAACTCCGCGGTCGGAACACTGCGCATCGTGTTTCCCGGATGGAGCGGGTCAGCGATGTCGACGGACGCCGAGCCGGCCATCTGGCCGTCCACGATCGCCGCAACGTATTCGGCGGAGTCCCCGCGGCCTTCGATCCGGCGACGGATTCGCTCCGCGGCGTCGTCGCGGGCCGGAACCCGGAAGATCTCGGGATCGATCCCGGCATGATGGGTCGCGAAGTCGAGGTAGATGTCGATCAGTCGCTCGAGGTCGTCGAGCGTGACCGGCCGGATCTCCATCGTGCCGCTCCCGCGGTGAGTCGGCGAGCTCACCGCCTACTCCTGGTTGTCGATTTGCGCCCGCTGGAGCCGACCGCTGAAGTCGACGTAGATCGACTTCCACTCCGTGAATGTGTCGAGTGCGGCGTGGCCGGCCTCGCGGTGGCCATTGCCAGTCTCCTTCCAGCCGCCAAACGGCAGGTGGGTCTCGGCGCCGGTCGTCCCCGCGTTGACGTAGACGATCCCGGTCTCGAAGTCGCGCATCGCCCGGAAGGCGGTATTCGCGTCGCGGGTGAAGATCGAGGAGCTGAGGCCGTAGCGCGTCTGATTCACGGCAGTCGCCGCCGCCGCGTAGTCGTCGACGGCGATCACCGACAGGACAGGCCCGAAGATCTCCTCCTGGGCGATCCGGTCCATCGGCGCGACGTCGCGGAAGATCGTCGGCGCGAAGAAGTGGCCGTTGCCGAGGTCATCGCCGCGGGCGACGTCGCCGCCGACGACGAGCTCGCCCTCGCGCCGCCCGATCCCGATGTAGCGCCCCACCTTGTCGACCGCTTGAGCGTTGATCAATGGCCCGACATCGACCGTCTCGTCCAGGCCGGAGCCCAGCCGGAGCTTGCGCGTGCGCGCTTCGAGGCGGCCAAGGAGGTCGTCGGTGACGGCCCGTTCCACGACGACCCGGCTGGCCGCG
>JACDAH010000325.1 GCA_013695505.1 Chloroflexota bacterium
GTGTACCCCGGGCGGAACGAGCGCGCCGTCGTCGGCTGCGGCCCCGAGTAGCGCCCCGAGCGTGGGAGCCTCGCCGTCCGAGGTGGCCGCGGCGTCCCCGTCGCCGTACGTCGCGGTCGACGTCGAGAAGGAGCTCTTCATGTTCAACTGGGGCGACTACGTCGACCCGGACAACATGAAGGCGTTCCAGGCCCAGTACGCGGTCGACAAGTTCACCTACGACACCTACGCCTCGAACGAGGAGATGATGACCAAGCTCCAGGGTGGAGCCAAGGGTCAGTACGACATCGCCGCGCCCACCGCCGAGTTCGTTCCCGCGATGGTCGAGCAGGGCTTCATCCAGAAGATCGACTGGGCCAAGGTCCCGAACAGCAAGTACATCGAGGCACCCTTCAAGGGCCTCTGGTGGGACCCGAAGGACGAGTACCAGCTCCCCAAGGACTGGGGCACGACCGGGATCGCGGTCCGCACCAAGCTCGTGACCGAGGAGGTCAAGACCTGGAAGCAGTTCTTCGAGGTCGCCCCGAAGTACTCCGGCAAGATCGTCATCGTCGACTCACCCGGTGACGTCTTCGTCGCCCCGCTCAAGGCGCTCGGCTACTCGCTGAACTCGGTCGACCCGAAGGAGCTCGGCGAGGCTCGCGACCTCCTGATGAAGCTCGCTCCGCATGTCCTGGCGCTCGACTCGGACCAGTACAACACCAAGATCGAAACCGGCGAGGCCGTCCTCGGCCTGGTCTGGACCGGCGGCATCCTCGAGCTGCGCGACGACAAGAAAGGCAAGGCTCAGGACACTGCCTACTACATTCCCGAGGACGGGACCCTCTTCTGGCTGGACACGTGGGTCGTCCTCGCCGACGCGCCCCATCCCAACGCCGCCCACGCCTTCCTGAACTTCATCCAGGAGCCCGAGGCCCAGGCCAAGGAAACGATGACGAACGCCTACGCCACGTGCAACAGCGAGGCCAAGAAGTTCGTCGACCCGAAGATGCTCGCCGATCCGGCGATCTTCGTCCCGGACGACGTTCTGGCGAAGCTCGAGGGGGCGAAGGACGTTTCGACGGACCCGCTCCGGCTCCAGATCTGGGAAGAGTTCAAGTCGAACATCGGCTGATCGACTCGCTCGGCGGCTGACCTCTCCTCCCGCATCCAACCATGACCAGCGTGACCGAGGCCGCTCCCGCCCCCACTCGGGCGGGGCCGCCTCGGCGCTCGTTCCGCTCGGGACTGCTGACGGGGCTGCTGCTCCTGCCCGCAAGCCTGTGGTATCTCGTCCTGCTCGTCGCCCCGCTGGCGATCATCGTCCTGTTCAGCTTCGGCGTGCGAGGCAAGAACGGCGGCTACGCGGGTGGGTTTTCGCTCGCAAACTACGCCAATGCGCTCGAGCGCAACGGGCCGTTCGTGGCGAGCCTCGCAATGGCGATCGCGGGCACGATCCTGTGCCTCCTGCTGGCCCTGCCCCTTGCGTATTTCATCGCCACCCGGGCGGGCCATCGCAAGTCCCTGCTGATCATCCTCCTCGTCGTCCCGTTCTGGACGAGCTTCCTCATCCGGACCTACGCCTGGCTGACCATCCTCGGACCGGAGGGGCTGGCGGGCTTCATCGGCGATGTCATAGGCGACCCGTCGTTCCGGATCCTCGGGACGCCGTTCGCGATTCTTCTTGGAGTGGTGTACGGCTATCTGCCGCTCATGGTCTTCCCGATCTACGTGACGATGGAGCGGATGGACCGGACGCTTGTCGAAGCCTCCAAGGACCTCGGGGCCGGGCGCTGGGCGACCTTCCGCCAGATCACGCTGCCGATCACACTGCCCGGGCTCGTGACCGGCAGCATCCTCGTCTTCATCCCGTTGATGGGCGAATACGTCGTGCCCGCGATTCTCGGCTACGGCCGGGTCTTCCTGATCGGCAACCAGCTCGTGCTCCAGTTCCTCGAGGCGCGAGACTGGCCGCAGGGCTCGGCCAAGGCCGTGATCCTGATCCTGATCATGCTCGTGAGCATCGTCTTCTACCTGTGGTTCTCCTACCGCGGCCGGAAGACCCGCGAGGTCAGCGTTCTGTGAGGGCCCCGTGAGCGCCGGTGCGACCCCGTTCGAGACGCCCACCGTCGTCCCGACGGCGCGGACCAAGGCGGGCGGCGAAAAGCGACCATCGGGTGACCGTTTCGGGCGGTTCGTCGAAGTCTGGCTTCGGAGCCACACGTTCCTCGTCTACCTGTTCCTCTACATCCCGATCATCGTCGTCGTCGTGTTCAGCTTCAATGGCACCGCGCGGCGGGTGACGCAGTGGGATGGCCTCAGCCTGAAGTGGTACGCCAGCGTCCTATCGGACAAGACGATCCAGAGCTTCTTCTTCAACAGCTTCATCGTCGCGATCTCGACGGCGATCATCTCGACGGCGTTCGGGACGATGGCCGCGCTCGGGCTCCAGCGGGCGCCGAAGTGGTTCGCCCGGCCGTTCGAGGCGCTGACGTTCGTGTCGATCATCGTGCCCGAGATCGTCATCGCCCTCGCGACCCTGGTCTTCTTCTCGACCTCGTGGGACGTCCTCAACCCGATCCTCGGGACCAAGCTCGCGAACGGCTACCACACGATCATCGCCGCCCATGCAGTCTTCAACATCAGCCTCGTCATGCTCCTCGTCCGGGCCCGGCTGAGCGGGATGGATCGGACCCACGTCGAGGCCAGCTTCGACCTGTACGGGACACCGTGGCGGACGTTCTGGCAGATCACGTTTCCGCAGCTCCTGCCCGCGATCGTCGCGGGCTTCCTCCTGTCCTTCACGTTCAGCTTCGACGACTACGTGATCACGACGTTTACGACCGGCGCCGGGACGACCACGCTCCCGCTGTACGTGTTCTCGACGATCCGGAAGGGCGTCACCCCGGCCACGAACGCGGTTGCGGCGATCATGCTGCTGATCACTCTCTCCGTCCTCGTGGTGGGACAGATCCTGGTCGCCCGCAACTCGCGCCGGGCGGGCGCCCGCGGTCCGGACGCGGGCATGGCCGGAATCGTCGCCCAGGCCGGTGAGTGATCGGGTCATGACCGACGGCAAGGGCCCCACCCATCCCCTCGACAACGTCGACTCGTGGCGCGGGCCGACCGCGTCGCAGGCGTCCGGTCTGACCCTGGCCGCGGCACGGGCAATCATCGCCGCTGTCCAGGCCGAGGCGCGGGTGATGGCCGTCGCGCTGTCGTGTGCGGTCGTCGACTCGGGCGACCAGCTCGTGGCCTTCGAGCGGATGGACGCGGCCGATCTGGTCGGGATCACGCTTGCCCGGGACAAGGCCTTCACCGCCCTCGTCAACCGGATGCCGACCGCAGACCTGCCGCCGATCACCCAGCCCGGCACCGAGTTCTTCGGCTATCACACGGTCGCCGGCGGCCGCACGATCATCTTTGCCGGCGGGCTGCCCCTCGAGGCCGGCGGCGTGCTCGTGGG
>JACDAH010000386.1 GCA_013695505.1 Chloroflexota bacterium
GTACACAGCCTTGGTCGAGAGGGAGATGGCGTTGTTGATCGCACTGAGCTGCCCGATGTCCTCGAATCGTCCTTGACTCGCAAGATCGAATGCATCGACGAAGCCGGATCGAACGCCGTTCCATGCCTCCTCGACCGTCGAGTACTTCTTTTCGAAGTACCACTCGCCGCTCGAGCGCTTGAAGATCATGTGCTTGAGAGCACTTCCACCCTTGATGCTCGCGATATGCGGCGTCGAGAACTCCATCCAACGGCAGTAGCTGTTGGCGGAGTTCTGGGTCCCGAGGGCGTAGCTCTCGAGCGCCATGCTCGGCCATTCGCTTAGCGGAAAGCGCCTGACAACCTCGATCCGTTCTCGTTCGGCTGCGTCAATGCTCTCGCGAATTCTCGCCCGGTCGAATTTCCTAATCGCGTCATCGAACGGCAGTTGCGGCGTCCGGTCTGCCCCGGGTAGTACCGCCGCCCGATCGCCGCTTGGATACTTGGTCGACGCAAGGATCCCGCGAGGGTCATGCGAGCTCGGGCGTGTTGGATCATCAGTCACCCAGCGACCCTCCAAGGCTCGTTTCGCTCCGCACGGTGGCGTCTTCCCTCCTCAGCCGACGACGCTCCAACTCCAAGTTCACAAAGCGCTTGAAGCAGGCCGGCATCCTCTGCAAGTATCGGCGATCGGTCATGAGGTGAGCTTCTCCTCGGCGCGCCGGCGCTCGTCTTCGCTGAACAGGCCCGCGTATTGGGGACGAAGGATCACGGCCTCAACGGTCAGGTCCTTTCGGCCGCGCATCCAGAGCTCGGTGAACCCTTCGCTGACCTGGTTGGACTGCATCAGCCGGTGCGCCGTCTCGAGGCCTCCGTGCTCGCGAAGCATTAATAGAAAACGTGTGGCGTTGTAGCCGATTGCCTTCGCGCCGAGATGGATGCCCTCCATCTCGCGATCGAAGGTTCGGATCAGATCGGCGTCGGCCGTCTTCGTCCGCATGCTCCGGTTCGGTCGAGCCAGGACTTCAGCGCATCGCTCGTCGTCGAGGCGGAGGCACCCGAGCAGTACCGCTCGCCGTCCTGCCACTGCCATCCGATTGCGTCGAACGACCGGCCCAGCTCGGCGGCTAATGCTGTGATCTGATCGTCGGACGGGCGCTCGCCCTTGGGTGGGAACCGACCGAACAGGGTGGCGTACTCGGCCTCCGTCCAAGCGGCGCCCTGCCGGCTTCCGGTCGTCGTCCGGGTCGGCGCTTCGCGGCCGAGCAGGCGCTCCACCTCGCCTCCGACCGCGGTGATGTTATACAAGCGGGTCTGGACCCTGAGCGAGGCCCGGAGCGCGTCGGAGACGCGGGGCGAGCGGCGATCGACCGCGGCGACAAGTAGTTTCACGGGGAGGATGTGGCCGAACCGATCGCCGCTCGGCTGGGGCGGGTCCATCGCGTATTCGTACGAGCCTGCGACCCGAAATACCGACAGTTCGCCCCAGACGGGGAGATTTGGCGCGACCACGATGTCGCCGACGCGCATCCCGTCGGGCTCGCTCGACCGCATCCTCCGGGCCCGCATGGTCAGCGGCTGATCGCCGGTCAGCTCGCCACCACGACGCAGGGTCTCGGCGATCGTGTCGAGGTTCATCGCCTCGTTCCAGCCCCAGCCCTGCCGCAGGCGACCTCGCTGAGCCTCCGCCCAGATGTATGCGTGATCGTCGGCGCTCGTCCGCATGACCCAGTAGCCCCGACCGTCTACGCCGGGGCTGCAGACGGGCCGGTTCGAGCCGCCACCGCCCGAGCGCCCGACCGGCCGCGGCGGCCGCAGGATCGCCAGCGTTGCCTCCACGTCGCGTCCAAGGTGCGCCGGCAACTCCTCACGATCGATGGTTTGGAGCACATCGGCGACCGATGATCGAAGGTCCGGATCACGCCCGATGACCTCCAGGACTCGGATGGCGAACGCTGCCAGGCGCGAGTCACCGAGCCATTCGGTCATCGCTTCAATCGCGTTCTCGCCGTGAGCAGCAATCGGGTCGCGGAATTCGATCCGTTCCGACGGCTCGGCTGCGGAGGCAGCCGACAACACGGCATCGAGCGAACTCATCGAGCCGCCACCACCCAGCGGCTGCTCGAGCGGTTATCGGCCGTCTGCTTCGTCATGGAGTGACCCTAGTCCAGAGGCGGCGGATTGACTGCCAAGCACTTTTCCACGTAGCGTTAATGAGGTTCTCAGCAAATCGTGAGGTCGCTTGATGTCTAACGCGAATCGCACGGCGTATGTCGCGACGTACACGCACGACGATCGCGCCTGGATCGTCCAATTCCGGGACCCGGACCTCGCCACATTCGGTCGGACGCTCGCCTCGGCCAAGCGGCACGCGAGGAGCGCGCTGGCGGTCCACCTCGAGGTCGACGATCTCGTCTCGGCCAACGTGGACGTCGTCGATGACGTCCGGATCCCGAGCGCTGTCGCCGATGAGGTCGGGCGCGTCGTGGAGCAGCGGTCGAAGGTGGACGCGCTCCGATCCGAGCTCGCCCAGGCGACGCGACGGACCGCCGCCGATCTCCGCCGACTCGGCTTCTCGACCCGCGACGTCGCTGAGATCCTCGGCATCTCGGGCGCGCGCGTTGCCCAGATGGACCGCGAGGCCAGCTCGTCCTGATCGCGCAACATCCAGGGTGAGCCGAGGGTGATCACGAGGTGAGCCTCGCGTAAGCCGTCGTCGTTAGCGTCTGGCGATGTCGCCGAGTGCCTGGGACGACCGCAAGGCCCAGGCAAACCTGCGGAAACACG
>JACDAH010000420.1 GCA_013695505.1 Chloroflexota bacterium
AGCTCGATCCGGCCGCCGGCATCCGCCTTCGGAGCTGGCGCATCCCGGGCCCTGGCCGGCCCGGTGCCGGCGAGCCGCAGCTCATGCAGGACGGCTCCACGACGGACCTGATTTTCGGCATCCCGGAGCTGATCGCGTTCATCAGCCGCCACATCACGCTCGAGCCAGGCGATGTCATCGCGACCGGCACGCCGGCAGGCGTGGGCGTCTTCCGCGATCCGCCGGTGTTCCTCGAGCCGGGCGATCGGGTCCGTTGCGAGATCGAAGGCATCGGCTCGGTCGAGAACCCGATCGTCGACTGGACTTCCGACCCTCGCGACGCCTGAGTCCTCCGCAGGCGCTGCGGCGCCCGACGCGCGGCGCCGCCGGACGCGGCACACTGGTCGTCTGATGCAAGCCCTCGTCAAGACCGCGCCTGGTCCCGGCCTAGAGCTCCGCGACGTGCCCGAGCCGGCGATGGGCATCGACGATGTCCGCATTGCGGTCCGCAAGACCGGAATCTGCGGCACCGATCTCCACATCCTTGGCTGGGACCCGTGGGCGGCGAAGACGATCAAGCCGCCGCTCGTCGTCGGCCATGAATTCGTCGGCGAGGTCCTCGAGGTCGGCAGCAACGTCCGCGACCTGACCGCCGGTGACGTCGTCAGTGGCGAGGGCCACGTGGTCTGCGGTCACTGCCGCCACTGTCGGGCGGGGCGCTGGCATCTGTGCGCCAACACCGTCGGGCTCGGCGTCAATCGCGACGGCGCGTTCGCCGAGCAGGTGGTCCTGCCGGTCACCAATGTCTGGCATCACTGGCCCGGCATCGATGAGGACGTTGCCGCGATCTTCGACCCGTTCGGAAACGCGGTCCACACGGCGCTCAGCTTCCCGGTCCTCGGCGAGGACGTTCTCGTCGTGGGAGCCGGTCCGATCGGGCTGATGGCGGCCGCAGTCGCGCGCCACGCCGGGGCCCGCTTCGTCGTCGTCAGCGAGCCGAATGCCTTCCGGCGCGACCTCGCGCTGCGGATGGGCGCGACCCATGTCGTCGACCCGAAGGCGCAGCAGCTCGGCGACGTGCAGCGCGACATCGGCATGGTCGAGGGATTCGATGTCGTGCTCGAGATGTCCGGCAACGCCGCAGCATTGCGCGACGCGCTCGGCAACATGGCCCATGGCGGCGGGATGGCGATCCTTGGCATCCCCACCGACGAGATCCCGATCGACGTCAGCAAGGTCGTCTTCAACCAGCTGACCCTGCGCGGGATCTACGGCCGCGAGATGTACGAGACGTGGTACCAGATGTCGGTGATGCTCCAGTCCGGGCTCGACATCTCGCCCGCGATCACGCATCGCTACTCGTATCGCGACCATGAGGCGGCGTTCGCCGCGGCCCGCAGCGGCGACTCGGGGAAGGTGATCATGGACTGGACGAAGTAGCACGATGATGACCGCCAGGGGCCTGCGCCCGAAACCTGCTCGAATCCTGGGGCGATGGCCCCTCGGGCCTCGGGCCGCGGGCCGGGGGCCTCGGAGAGCGAATGCCGGCAACACGCTGAGAGTGCCCACGCGATGACGACCGACGATCTTCGTCCGGACCCGCTTTCCTTCATTCGTGAGGAGCTCGACGACCTTCGCTCGCGGCACCTGTTCCGGCCGCTCCGGGTCATGTCGTCGGGCCAGGGCCCGATCGTGTCGGTCGACGAGCGCCGCCTCATCAGCCTGTCCTCGAACGACTACCTCGGGCTCACCCACCATCCACGTCTCCGCGCGGCGGCGCTCCAGGCGGTCAGGGACTTCGGCGCCGGTTCGGGCGCCGTCCGGACGATCGCCGGGACCATGACCCTCCACGAGGACCTCGAGCGCGACCTGGCCGCCTTCAAGGGAACCGAGGCCACCCTCACCTTCCAGTCCGGCTTCTCGGCCAACACCGGCGTCATTCCGACGATCACCGGCGAGCAGGACCTGATCGTCAGCGACGAGCTCAACCACGCCTCGATCATCGACGGCATGCGTCTTTCGAAGGCGCCTCGGAAGATCTACAAGCACGCCGACACCGGCAGCCTCCAGGCCGTCCTCGACGAGGCCGTCGAGAAGGGACGCGAGGGAACCGGCCTGCCCTACCGCCTGATCCTCGTCGTGACCGATGGCGTCTTCAGCATGGACGGCGACATCGCGCCGCTCCCCGGCATCGTGGCGGCCGCCGAGTCGGCCAACGCCGCAGTCTTCGTCGATGACGCCCACGCGTCGGGCGTCCTTGGCCGGGACGGACGCGGATCGGTCGATCACTTCGGGCTCCACGGCCGGGTGGCGATCCAGGTCGGCACGCTGAGCAAGGCGGTCGGCGTCCTCGGCGGGTATGTCGCCGGCTCGCAGGACCTTCGCGACATCCTGATCCAGCGGGCCCGGCCCTTTCTCTTTTCGACCTCCCACCCGCCGGCCGTGGCCGCCGCCTGCCGCGAGGCGATCAAGGTCATGCAGGAGGAGCCCGAGCTCCACGACCGGCTGTGGGCCAACACGAAGCGGTTCAAGTCGGAGCTCGGTCGGCTGGGGTTCGACACGGGCCGCTCGGAGACCCCGATCACGCCGGTCATGATGGGCGACCCCGACACGGCCGGTCGGTTCAGCGAGCGGCTCGTCGACGAGGGCGTGTTCGCCCAGCCAGTCGTCTTCCCGACGGTGGCCATCGACAAGGCCCGGATCCGGACGATCGTGACCGCCGCCCATGCCGATTCGCAGCTCGATCGGGCGCTCGAGGCGTTCGATGTCGTCGGACGCGAGCTCGGCCTGATCGCCGGCTGATGGCGGACGGGCGACCCCGGAACGGACCCGCCGCCACCGACCTCCCGCCTGCAGCCGCCGACCTCCCGTCCGCCACGACCGACCTCGCCCCGCCGGCCCGGGATCTGCCGCTCGACTCCCATCTCCACACCGATCTCTCGCCCGACAGCGCCGTCCCGATCGACGCCTACGCCGCTCAGGCCGTCGAGCGCGGAATTGCCGAGATCGCGATCACCGATCACGTCGACTTCGTGCCGTCGACGCCGGCGTACGCGTTCAACACGTTTGCGCAGCGCGAGCGTGTCGTCCGCGACGCCGCCGAGCGCTGGGCACCGCGCGGGGTCGCGATCCGGTTCGGGGTCGAGATCACCTACGACCGCGACCACGAGGCGGACATCCGCGAGCATCTCGCCCTTCACGCATACGACTACGTGATCGGCAGCGTCCACGTCTACGCGGATTCCCCGTTCCACGCGGCGCGAGTGGCGGCCTGGACCGCCGGTCGGCCCCTCGCCGACATCGTGGCGCCGTACTTTGACGAGGTGCTGCTGGCGATCCGGTCCGGCCTGTTCGACACGATCGGCCACCTCGATTTCGTCAAGCGCTACCTGGTCCCGCACGTGATGCCGTCCCAGCTGGCGGCGGCACCCGAGCTCTACGACCCGCTCCTCGTGGCCCTCGTCGAGAGCGGGATGGCGCTCGAGGTCAACACGAGCGGGCTCCGCCAGGCGGCAGCCGAGACCTATCCGGCGGGCCCGATCGTTGAGCGCTACCAGTTGCTCGGAGGCACCGCCGTTTGCTCGGGCTCCGACGCGCACCAGATTGGGTCATTCACAGCGGGCCTGGAGGCGGGGTATGGTGTCGTTGCCGCCGCGGGGCTCGGGCAGCTTGCCTTCCGTCGAGGCGGATCCAGGGTCGCGGTGACTCTGCCGGATCGCTTCCGCACCCAGGGGGTGTGGTCGGGGCACACCTAACGGAGCGAGGCATTCCGTCGTTATGACCATCGACGACGCAGCGATCGAGCGTCTCGTGACCGAGGCCCAGCGCGGGGACGCATGGGCGTTCGGAATGATCTTCGACCATTACCACGAGTCGATCCACCGTTTCATCGCCAGCCGTGTCCATCGCCCGTCGGACGCGGAGGACCTGACGCAGCACGTCTTCGTCAAGGCCCTGGAAGCGTTGCCGCGATATGAGTCGCGGGGCATTCCCTTCGGGGGCTGGCTTTTTCGGCTGGCCAGGAATGCCGTCATCGACCACGTTCGCACTCGCCACGATCATGCCGAGCTGGACTCGATCGTCGAGCGGACCCACGGGGATGCCGGTCCGGACGAGGTCGTGGCGATCCGTCAGGAGCTGGACGCCGTTGCCGCGGCGCTGGCCAGCCTGACCGACGAGCAGCGAGAAGCCATCGAGCTCCGGTTCTTCGCCGGTCTGTCGGCCCGCGAAGCCGCCGAGGCGATGGGCAAGCAGGAAGGAACGATCCGCGGACTCCAGTTCCGCGGGATCGCGGCCCTCCGTCGAGAACTCGGGCTCGAGCCCGACGGCAACGAGATCATCGAGCTGCGGACCCCCCGCCGCGCGAGCGCAACTACGGATGGATGACGACATGCAGGCCATGGAGGTTCGGGACCACGAGATCGAGCGATTGCTCGAGTCGTACGCCCGCGCCCGCCTGTTGCCCGATCCGACGGCGACCGCCCGCACCCGCGCCCGGGTGATGCGCGAGGCGCGCCTCCAGTTCGAAGCCGCGCGGATCGCGTTTCATGTCGCTCCGGCGATCGCCCGCGCCTCGCACCGTTCGATGATTCGGCGCGTCGCGATGCCCCTCCTCGCGGCGAGCGTGTGGACCGGGATCGCGGTCGGCTCGATCTCCGCGGCCCAGGCCGGCGGACCCCTCTATTCGACCCGGATGTGGGTCGAAAACGGGATGCTTCCCGCCAGCGGGATGTCCCGGATGACCGCCGAGCTCGGCCGGCTCGATGTGCGTCTCGCGGAGGCGTATGCCGCCTCGGTTCGGGGCGACCCCTTGGCCGTCCAGGCCGCCCTCGACGCGTACAGCTTCATCGCCACCGAGGCGCTCGCTGCCGCGGCGGGCGACGACGCGCTCGAGGCGGTCGTGGCGGCCGCGCTCGACAACCACCGCGCAGTCCTCACGGCCGTCGCCGCGAGTCTCGCCGAGAAGGGCAACGACGTCGCCGCGGCCGCGGTCGAGGCGTCCATCCAGCGCGCGATCGATCGCAACACTGCCGTCGTCGACCGGATCGGGTCGAGCGGAGCCGGCAGCGGCAACCCGAACGGCACCGGATCGACCGGCAGCGGCAACACC